>JAZRRT010000001.1:0-13272 GCA_045650985.1 Acutalibacteraceae bacterium
ATTGCTGGCGGCAGCGCTCCTTTTTATGCGCCTTAACATCGTGGCAGTTGTCGCGGTTGCGTTCAACTGCATAACAGCGGCGCTTATTACGCTGGGATTTGCCTTCAAAAGAAAAGTTTATACACCGATGGTGCTCGCTTATGCGCTGTCGGGGCTCGGCGTTATGCTCTATTTCATAATTTTCGGTGCGGATGCAGGCTTCGGCGCATTCACATCGGGTCTTGCAGGCTACTCTTCCGCAGACCATCCGCTGTTTACGGGCGAGGGCAATTTTTTCACCCGCCTTCTCGGCAACCTTCTTCTTGCCTCTCCGTGGATTCTTTCTCTCCTCGGTCTGTTTCTCTTTACAAAACGCACTTTCAGGCGCAACGGAATAAAGCTTGCCGTTTGCTCGGTTATGTGCGTGTGCCTTCTCGGTACAAGCGTACTTTACGTGCTTACGATGAATATGCGCTCAAAACCCAACACCGAAAGGCTTTGGGAGGGTCACGATAAATATCTCAACGGCATCGACCAAAAAGATGCCGCCGATTCACCGAACGTGCTCGTTGTTATGATGGACGATCTCGGCTGGGGCGACGTTTCACTCAACGGTGCAATTTACGACACGCCCAACATCGATTCAATCGGCGAAAACGGACTTAATTTCATCAATTTCTATTCTGCATATTCCGTTTGCTCGCCTGCCCGCTTTGCCGCACTCACAGGCAGGTATCCGTACAGAGGATATGCGGACAACGTAATTTACCCCACTGTCGCAACGCTTTCTCCGTTTGCGCAAACCAGAATTTTCAACTCAATCGAAATGGGCAACAATGCCGACGGTATGCTCGGTGACGAGATTACGATTGCCGAAACCTTCCAAAAAGCCGGTTATTCCACAGGCTGCTTCGGCAAATGGCATCTGGGCGATTACGGCGAGTATCTTCCCACGAATCAGGGCTTTGATTATTTCTATGGCTCTCACCACGTGAACGATATGAAGCCTTTCTATCACGTCAGGGAAGAAAACGGCGAATGGCAGATTGCTCACGGCACAGACGAGTTGAAAGACCAAAGTGCCGCAACGAAATGGATTCACGACGAAATCACCGACTGGATTACCGACAAAGCAGAAAACGATGAGCCCTTCTTCGCCTATTACGCTTCTCCCTGGCCTCACGGACCTGTTTTTGCAGGCGACGATTTTGACGGAACAAGCGGAATGGGCACGTACGTAGACTGCGTAACGGAGTTTGACCATTATCTCGGTATTCTCTTTGCAGAAATGGAAAAGCTCGGTGTGCTTGACGACACGATAATTATTTTCACAAGCGATAACGGTCCTGCTCTTGAAGGCTCTGTCGGCGACCTTCGCGGCGGCAAATACCTTGCCTACGAAGGCGGACAAAAGGTGCCGTTTATGATTCGTTGGGATAATGACGACGGCGCACTCGGCGAAAAGCAAACAGAAAGAGAGAGCAGTGCGGTACTTGTCGACCTTTATCCGACATTGGTTGAGCTTTGCGGCATTACGGGCAACGGCGGACAAAAAAATTACCTGCCGACCGATAGAATTATCGACGGCATCTCAATGGCAGAGCTGATAAAAACCGACAAGGTTATTCACACTGAGGAGCACCCCATCCTCCATATGAAACGCGAGGTTATAAAAGCTGTTCAGTATGCCGTGCCGACAGCTGAAGTAAAGGCGCTCTATCCCGATTATGATTACAGCGTACTGAACGATGAATATATTTCATTCAAGTATTTTGAAAAGATACAAAACGATAACTCTGCTTTCTGGGATAAAAACCGCAAAAACTGGTTGCACGTACTCAATGACGACTATGCGGAAAACTACAACCGCACTCCCGTATATCCCGAAATTTCAGACCGATTCAGAACAAAGCTTCACGAAATAACGGATGATTTCAAGCAGAACAGACGAGGTGTGATTTCATAATATGCCGCCTTTATCACTTATGATCAAGCCTGCTTCCTCGCTGTGCAACCTTTCGTGCGAGTACTGCTTTTACCGTGACGTTTCAGAGCATCGCGAACATCTCGGGTTCGGCATTATGAAAAAGGATACCGCACGCACGCTTATTGAGAAGGCACTTGAATATGCCGACGGCGAGAGTGTGGCTTTCGCCTTCCAGGGCGGTGAACCGACACTTGCCGGGCTTGACTACTTCAAACATTTTGTAACCACGGTAAACGAGCTGAACCAAAAGAAAAGCCCTGTTTTTTACAGTATGCAAACCAACGGAACCTTTATTGATGAAAAATGGGCAGACTTTCTCCGAAAAAACGGCTTTCTCGTCGGCTTAAGCCTTGACGGAGATATAGAAGCCAACAAATTCCGCAAAAGATCCGACGGCGAAAACTCGTTCTACACTATACTTAACACTGCACGTATTTTAGAAAAACACCGAGTTGAGTTCAATATTCTCACCGTACTTACAGGCTACTGCGCAGAAAACATCGAGCGTATATACAGCTTTTTCCGTTTTCAGCGATTCGGCTATCTTCAGTTTATTCCTTGCCTGCGACCGTTCGGCTCGGCAGAAAAAAGCGAATTGTATATGACGCCCGATCAATATGCCGATTTTCTGATAAGGCTGTTCAATCTTTACGTCAAAGACTACGTACGGCATCAGTACGTAAGCATCCGTCAGTTTGACAACTGGGTGCGGCTTTACCTCGGTCAACCAACGGAGCAATGCGGAATAAGAGGGCACTGCTCACACCAGTTTGTAAGCGAAGCAAACGGCAACATTTATCCCTGCGATTTTTATTGCACGGACGAATACCTGCTCGGCAACATACTTGAGACGGATTTCAGGCAGATGGAACACAGCCGAATCGCGGTGAATTTCATCAAAGAAAGCCTTGTTATACCCGAAAGATGCAAGGAGTGCAGGTTCTTTCCCGTCTGCAGAGGCGGAGGATGCAAAAGAACACAGCTCAGCGAAGATTACTGCGAGGCATATAAAAAATTCTTTTCGTCCTGCCTGCCGCTTTTCAGGGTATTCATAAACGAAAAAACACAATAGCAAAAGTGCAAAGCAGCGAACGCTGCTTTGCACTTTGTTTTGGGTTTATATCAAATTTTTCAATAGCCGACAAAATTATAAAGCGCAATATCTTAGCCGCAGAAAAGTTGTTACACACATAAATTTGTCGAAATTTAAAAAAATATGTGATTTTCAGCAGAATACAACTGACAACAAATAAAATTTGTGTTATAATTCTAAATATTTCAGGAGGTGTTTTCCATGAATTTTTTAGAAGAGAGAATTATAAAAGACGGCATTGTAAAGCCGGGTAACGTTCTGAAGGTAGACAGTTTTCTCAATCACCAGATGGACATTGCTCTGATGGAAGAAATCGGCAGAGAGTTCAAACGCCGTTTTGCCGACAAAAAAGTTACCAAAGTATTGACTATTGAAGCTTCGGGCATCGGCATTGCCGCTTTCGCTGCAAAAGAATTCGGTGTTCCGATGGTGTTTGCAAAAAAATCAAAATCCATCAATATCGACGGCGATATGTACGTTGCCGAGGTAGAATCTTTTACTCACAAAAACAAAAATCAGGTTATCGTATCGAAGAAATTTTTAAGCGCAGATGACCATCTGCTCATTATTGACGATTTCCTTGCCAACGGTTGCGCACTTCAGGGATTAATAAGCATTGCCGAAAGTGCGGGAGCAACCATTGAAGGTCTCGGCATTGTAATCGAAAAAGGATTCCAGCTCGGAGGCCGTGTAATCCGCAACCTCGGTTACAATCTGGAATCGCTCGCAATTGTAGATGCGATGGATGCAGAAAGCGGAACAATTACATTTCGCACTCAAGAGTAAACACAGTCCAAGGAGATTTGATTATGCTCAATTTATTCAGATTTTTATTCAAAATATTCGTTACGCTTTCCATTACGTTCTCCTCTCTCTTCTCCCCTGCAGTTATTGCACCGCCGAGTGAGAATCTCGATTTTGACGTGCTCGAATACCCCAAGGAAGCTGTAAAAACGCTTGATGAATGGGGCATTACGGCAGAAGAGCTGAAATCCCGCGCAGATTCAGAGCCCGATGCTTATGAGGGCGGCAAGGGTTATGACGATATAAACGGCATTTTCATCTCACCCTATTATTCAGCCAGAATCGGTGACAAAGATATTCCCGTTTACGCCACAACTGTTTTCCTCGGTGAAACACAGTACGGCGAATTACACTCATTCTCCGAAGTGTATTTTGACGAAGACGAGGAGTTTTCTTTTAATATTGAGCTTACTTCAGACGATTTCAAAATCAAGGACGCAATCTGTCTGCCCGAAAAGCTCGGCGTTAAGGCAAAGTGCTCCGACGGAGTTATGACGGCAAGTATCAACGATTTCGGAATATACACCTTCCTTTTCAACTCAGCATCACAGGCTTGTGCCTATACCGTTTTTGTAAGAGAGCGAATTGACGAAGAGGCGGAAATCAAAGCATACCGGGAACAATACGGTGAAGAAAACGTTTTTGTTGTCGACAGCGGACTTACAGAAACCCCCTACGCTCACTTTGAGGATGAAGAAAACTACGTTGTGTATCTGCGTCAGGGTGCTTACGTGCTTGCACAGCACGTATACGACATCAGAAGCCAGGAGGATGAAAACAACTGCGTCGAGCCGGGCGCCGCAGAAGACAACGGAATCGGTCTGACTAGACGCCCGTTTGTAAACTTCTACAACTGCAAAAACGTAAAGCTTGTCGGCAGAGGTGTGCTCGACCTTTCACACCTTGACCGCAGAGAGCGCAGAGGCCTTGTATTCACACTGTGCAATAACGTTGAGGTAGAGGGTATTAAAATCATCAACTCACCCGAATGGTCTTTTATCACCTACCGCTGTCAGAACGTCAAAATAAAGGACGTTGATATTTTCGGCTACAAAATGAACTCTGACGCGTTTGCAATCTGCAACACGCAGGGCGGTCTGATTGAGCGTTGCTTTGCCCGAAGCGGCGATGACCTGTTTGACGTAAAAGCACTGGGCGGACCCGAAGACGCAACAAGCGAAAACATAACGTTTACCGACTGCGTAGCGTGGGGCGGAAAGGCAAGATGCTACGGAATACACGGCGAAGTAATCAAAGAGATTCGCAACATCACGTTTAAAGACAGCGCCGTTATCTGCCGCGATGCAACGTGGAACAATAACAGAGTTGCTTCGCTTGCCGTTGTTGTCGAGCTTGCGGAAGGCAGTATTGACGGCATAACGTTTGACAACATCGAAATTTTCCGCGATGACGGCAGAGCCATACTGTGCACGGTATTCACCGAAGAAATCGGCGATATACCCACCGTGCCCATCTACAATTTCACCGCAAACAATATCGTATTCAAAAACATTACGTACAATGCGGCAATGAAATCAAAATTTACTGCGGCAAACGAAACCAATACCGTTAACGTAACCGTAGAAAACGTAAAATCAGGCATATTCAGCTCTTCCGAAAACAGCAAACTTATGTTTGAAAGCGATGAATTTGCAAACGTAACTTACAAATAAATATCAGCCCGACAATGCCCCCGAAGTTGCAGATGCTTCGGGGGCTTTACACAGCACAAACAGCCTTAATTTGAATAAGCACGAAATTATATTGCGGCGCGAAGCTGATATTAAAACCGTACTTGTTCAATTTTTTTCAGATTTAACTATTGACAAATCAAAAATTATTTGTTATAAGTATTAAATATAAACGCGACGATGCGGAGTAGTATTCAACAAGCTTTTCGCACAGAGAGGTGTCGGCAGGTGTAAGACACCGGAAGGTTTTTGATGAACTCACCGCGGAGCGGCTGACGTGAAAACAAAAGTAGTGGCAGACGGGAACTCCCGTAACAGAGTTAAGATGTGTTGGCATCTAAAGTGCATCCCCTGCGGGATGAAGAAGAGTGGTACCGCGGAAACAGTTAAAGTCAACGTTTTCGTCTCTTTGATTCGACAAGGAGACGGAAGCGTTTTTTTGTTGGCAGATTAAGTTTATGTTTATATTGATATTTTGAAAGGAGTTTCAAAAATGAAAAAAATCGACGTTATTGATATTACGCTCAAGAAGCTTTCAGAGGAGCGTGAGGTATCTCTGCTATTTCGTGAGAAATCCGCCATTGCAAACTGTGCTGATGCAATCGGCGCTGACGCAATTGAACTTCCTTCAGTAAAATCAGTTCGTGAGGACACAATAATATATAAGACCATTGCACAGAACGTGCAGAATGCAGTGCTTGCAGTTCCCGTAGGATTCAGCAGCGAAAGCGTAGCAACAGCCTGGGAGTGCATTAAGGGCGCTAAAAGCCCTCGTCTTCAGATTGAGCTGCCTGTTTCCACTATTCAGATGGAATACACCTACCACGTAAAGCCTGCAAAGATGCTTGAAAAAATTGTCGAGCTTATCAAGGCGGCAAAAGCCCTTTGTGCTGACGTTGAGTTTGCTGCGTTTGATGCAACAAGAGCAGATGAAGATTTCCTCATTTCTGCCGTAAAAGAGGCAGAGGCTAACGGCGCTTCAATGGTAACGCTTTGCGACAATGCAGGCATTTCCACACCCGATGATATTGCCGAACTGGTGGCAAAAGTAAAAAATGCCGTATCCGTCCCCGTTTACGTTCAGGTATCTGACCGTGTAAATATGGCTGTTGCTTCCGCCTTCTCCGCTATTAAGTGCGGTGCGGATGGAATCAAATGCGCAATGCTCGGAAAGGACGTTCTTCTGACCGGAGAAATCTCCGACGCAATCAACGCCTGCGGCACTCAGATTAACGCAGAAATCAAGCTTAACAACACAAAAATTCACTCAAGCATTGATGATATGTCCGCAAGCATTCACCACGAGGACTATGATAGCAGCAGCGAAATCAGCGAGAAAAAGAAGATTCTGCTTGATTCCGAATCCGGACTGACTCAGGTTGCTCAAGCTGCCTGTGTACTGGGTTATGAGCTTTCCGATTCTGACATCGGCAACGTATACAAGGCTCTCAAGCAGGTTTGCGAAAAGAAAGGCTCTGTCGGCGCAAAAGAATTTGAAGCACTTATTGCAAGCTCTGCAATGCAGGCACCTTCAACCTATCACTTTGAAACTTACACAACAACAAGCAGCAACGCATCCAACTCTATGTCACAGATTACGTTAAAGTACAATGATGAAATCATTTGCGGCGTAAGCAACGGTGACGGTCCGATTGACTCTGCTTTCCGAGCAATTGAGCAGTGCATCGGACACCACTATGAGCTTGACGACTATCAGGTTCAGTCCGTAACAGAGGGCAAAGAAGCATTGGGCTCAGCACTTGTCAGACTCCGCAACAACGGCAAGCTCTATTCAGGCAACGGCACTTCAACCGATATTATCGCTGCAAGTATCAGAGCATATATCAATGCATTGAACAAAATCGTATCCGAGGAGGCATAATATGAAAATCGTATTTTCGACTAAGAATGTAAGTCGACCGTCATTTCTCGACACCTGTCGCTATGCCTATGATTACGGATTCGAAGGCTTCGAGATATATGATGCTCTCAAAGAAAGAAAAGAGCATCACGACAGCATTCTCAGACGTGACAGAAAAGCGGATGCCAAGCGAAAGCTTGTAAACCGTAACCTTTCCGTTTCCGCACTTCGTATGCCTGCCTGCATTGACAGCGAAGATACAACTGCCGAAACAATAGAGAAATACGTAGAAATGGCAGCGAGCGCCGGTATTGACAACGTTATAGTTACTGTTGAGAAAGAGGTATCTTTCGACGTATTGGATGAGAAGCTTTCCGCAGCCGTAAAACGTGCACAGTCTTCCGACGTCAACATTCTGTTTGAAACAATCGGATACCTCGCAAACTCCGAAAACGTAATAGGCATTATCAATCATTTTGCTTCATCGGCTGTCGGCGCTTCCTGGAACGTGAGAGGAACTCATTTCTCAGCAAACGAATCCGCCGAAACAACCATCAAAAACTTAGGCGCTTATATCAAGTATATCCGCCTGGGAGATATGAAGGACGGAAAAACCGTTTTAATCGGCGAGGGAGAGCTGGAGGTTGAAAAGTTCCTGAATGCGCTCTCTTCGCTTAATTTCGAAGGTTATATCTGTGCCGCATGGAACGATGAAATAAGCGATGCAGATATTGTTCTGACGCACTTTACAAACTACATTTCTTCTCTTAACCGCAAGAGAAAAACCTTTGAGCACGCATACTACAACCGCGATAAGACGGGCACCTTTGTCTGGAAGAAGTACGACGTTATCGAAGCCACATTCTCCGACGTGCTCGACACTATGGCGGATACCTATCCCGACCAATATGCTTTCAAATATCCCACGCTTGACTATACGAGAACCTACGAGCAATTCCGCAGAGATGTTGATGAATGCGCCGCAGCGCTCATTTCTCTCGGCGTAAAGGCAGGCGACCACGTTGCAATCTGGGCAACCAACGTTCCGCAGTGGTTCTTAACCTTCTGGGCAACGACAAAAATCGGTGCTGTTCTGGTTACAGTAAACACAGCGTATAAGATTCACGAAATTGAGTACCTGCTCAAGCAGTCCGATACTCACACTCTCGTTATGGTAGAGTATTGCAAAGACATCAACTACAAAGAAATCATCGAGGAGCTTTGCCCCGAGCTGAAGGAACTTACACCCGGAAATCCCCTTTATTCCAAAAACCTGCCCTTCCTGCGCAACGTTGTAACCGTAGGTTTTGAAATGGAAGGTTGTCTGACCTGGGAGCAGATGCTTTCACGCTCCTCCCTTGTTCCCCACGAGGAGGTACGCAGACGTGCATCTCTCGTAAAACCCGATGACGTGTGCAATATGCAGTACACCTCAGGCACAACGGGATTCCCCAAGGGCGTTATGCTCACACACCGCAACATAGTAAACAACGGCAAAACAATCGGCGACAGAATGGATTTATCCACGGCTGACCGTATGATGATTCAGGTGCCGATGTTCCACTGTTTCGGAATGGTGCTTTCCATGACGTCTATGATGACTCACGGCGGTACACTGTGTCCGATTCCGTATTTCTCGCCTAAGTCTTCACTTGCCTGCGTAAACGATGAGCATATTACCTGCTTTAACGGCGTGCCCACAATGTTTATTGCAATGTTCAACCATCCTGACTTTGCAAAAACAGACTTCTCCTATATGAGAACAGGCATTATGGCAGGCGCAAACTGCCCCGCTGACCTGATGCGCCGCGCTTCTGTTGAAATGAATATGCGCGAAATCATCTCGGTTTACGGACAGACAGAAGCATCTCCCGGCTGTACGATGGGTGAAGTCAACGAGGATCTTGATCACCGCGTTGAAACCGTAGGCAGCGCATTCCCCGGGGTTGAATGCAAAATCATCGACCCCGAAACAGGCGATGAGCTCCCCGACGGAGAAAGCGGCGAATTTGTTGCCCGCGGATTTAACATTATGAAGGGCTATTACAAGATGCCCGAGGCAACCGCACAGGCAATTGACGCCGACGGCTGGCTCCATTCGGGTGATATTTGTATGAAAACTCCTGACGGCTATTACAAGGTTACGGGCAGACTCAAGGATATGATTATCCGCGGCGGTGAAAACCTCTATCCCCGTGAGATTGAGGAATTCTACCTTACCAATCCCAAAGTCAGAGACGTTCAGGTTGTCGGCGTTCCCGATGAAAAGTACGGAGAAGAATGCTGCGCATGGATTATCCTCCACAAGGGCGAAACAGCTGACGAAAATGAAATGAAAGAATTCGGCAACGCATCCATTGCACGACATAAAGTTCCGAGATATTTCCTGTTTGTAGACGAATTCCCGATGAACGCTGCAGGTAAGATTCTCAAGTACAAAATGCGTGATGAATCTGCTGAAAAATTAGGATTAAAGAAATAACACAAAACACTTGCGGCAAAGACAAAACGAAACAGACCGCTCTAAACCTTGTTCGCCGCAGCTTTGCCTATACGAAAGCAGGTATAAACGTGTATTTTGATGAAATAAAAGCAGGTATGACAGTTACCGTCGGACCTGCCGTTATCAAAAAAGAAAAAATGATGGCTTTTGCCCGAGATTATGATAACATTCCGCTTCACACCGACGAAGAATATGCAAAGACAACCATGTTCGGCAATCTGATTGCCCCGGGCGTGATGTCATTTATGTCGGTGTGGGCAAAATATCTCGAGGTCGATTTTTTCGGCAAAGAGCTTATCGCAGGAAAATCCACAAAAATCGAATGGCTGAAGCCTGTGTTTGCCCAAGACGTTCTCACGGGCAAGGCTACAATCACAAATCTTACAAAGCGTAATGCGTACAACGGATTGGTTGAGGTTACCATAGAAGCTTATAACCAGAACGGCGAGCTTGTTCTGACAAACGTTACCGAAGCAATCGTAAAATGCGCAATGTTGTAACAACACGGCACATAGCCGCAAAGCACACTTAGCAAAAAAAGAACACCCTTTGTCCGGTAGACAAAGAGTGTTCTTTTTTGCGAAAGAGCAGTAAAAAGGTGCGTAAATGTAGGTAAGAAAAGCGATTAGGTACATGAATCAGAACTTATACAAATAGAAATTCCAAACACAATTGCTACGTTCACCAGCAGCAAATTCATACTGCACATTATCAACCATTACGGTATACACAGGTACTTCATAAGAAAGATCACTTACTTGAATACGTTGTTTCGTATCAACCCATTGGTAATCAAAAATGTTCACACCAAACAATTTGGTATTCCCGTCAATTCCGGTTGTTTCCAAATGCCAACTTTTGCTTTTCCGCATTTTCATTTCGCGTTCTCCTTTGCGGTGTTGATTGAGGAGATAAGCATAACACGAATGCTTGTGCAAGCGGATTCAAGGGATTTATATTCTTCTTCGGATATGTAATTCGTTTTGAACAGCAGTTCTAACCAATACCCGGTTTCATTGGCTTCTTTGAGGGCGATTTGCAATTTTGCGATAAAGTCCGCCTTGCCGGAGCGTACTGTGCTTCACGAATATTGGCTCCAATAGATGTGCCGCTTCTGCCGATTTGGTTGGCAATAATAGATTCTCGCTTTTCTTTCAGGTACCTGACGAGGTTAATAATGGACACCGCAAAATCCATAGATTGCGTTCTCAATTTGCTTTCTGACATAGCGACACCTCCTATTCAAACATATTATATCATAAACATCTACAACAAACAACATTCAGTGAAGTTTGGGCTTCGCCCAAGTGAAGCAGCGGCAACGCCGCTGTGAAGTATTGTGCTTTGCAGAATGTGAAGTTAAGTGTGCCACCCACGCCCGCAGGCACTTCACGATGCGAAGCATTGCTTCACACACCGAAGGTGTCCTTATCGTGCCGCAAGGCACACTTAGTTCAAAAAAAACACTCTTTTGTCCAGTAGACAAAAGAGTGTTTTTTCGTGGTGCCGGTGGCGGGGGTCGAACCCGCACGGTATCGCTACCAACGGATTTTGAGTCCGCCTCGTCTGCCAATTCCAACACACCGGCAAATAGACAGCTATATTATTGTATAACAAAACTGCAAAAAAATCAATAGCAATCGGCAAATTAAAGTATCTTAAATCCCATTGCTCTGCCTGCAGAAAAACTGAGCAGAGTTTTAAAGCCGTAGCGCTTATAAAAATTGATGCCGCGCACGTTTTTGCCGTCAACACAAAGCTGAACGCCGCGCACACCCTTCTCTTTCAGATGAGCAACAAGCGCATCCATAAGCCTTGTGCCTGTGCCGTTGCCTCTGTACTCCTTGAGAATATCGATATGAAGGTGTGCGGGATATTTGCGCGCGAAGATGCTGTGAGCAACAACCTCACCAACGCCGCCAAGTCTGTCGCCGAGTTTACGGTGACGAATCCGGGGCAGATACTCCTTCATAAAAATCTTGCGCCAACGCCTGACGTTTTCGGCGCAGATAATGTAACCGACCGCACGGTCATTCTCATCGGTGCAAACGAAGCAGTTTTCAGGCTCGTTTTCGGTATAATAATCGTTATAAAGCGCGAGGAAAAACTCCGCATTCTCTCTGTCGAGTCCCTCAAACACAACGTCGTCGTTAACCGTTTGCAGGCAGACGCGCTGAACGAAATATTTGTCCGTTTCACGGTAAGCTCTTATGTTTACCATAGGTTTTTCCCTTCTGAAGACATTATTAATGTTATTATATAATACTCTCAGCACACAGTAAAGAAAAAGTTTGTAAAACGCCAAAAACTTTCATTATGCTATTGACAAATCAAAAGCGATAAGTTATAATAACCAACGTTGTGGACGTTTAGCTCAGTTGGTAGAGCACTCGCTTGACGTGCGAGTGGTCAGCGGTTCAAGTCCGTTAACGTCCACCATAACGACCTTACCGATTTCGGTGAGGTCGTTTTTTGTTGTGACAAAGCAAATATCACGAGCGACAATCAAAGCAATAATATAGACATTGCTGATTTTGTATGATATAATTCTATCAGCATAGTAAAGTGTTGACACAACACTTCCTGCATTGTGTTATTAAGTGGGGGTATAAAAGTATGCCAATTAACAAAGCTGAATTTTCCGCAGTTTACAATCAAACCGCAAAGAAACTGTATAATATGCTTGTCAACGTCTTTAAATCAGCTGACAAAGCTACCGACATTATGAAAAAAACATTCTCAGCCGTTGCTGCTTGCGAACAAGCGGACGAGCGCACAGTATACAAAACTGTTGCAGCTATAGCATTTAGAGAAATCAGGCTGCCAGATGATTCTGACCGCGATGAAGCTTTTATGAAATCATTTTTCATTTCATGCGAAAACTTCGACGCCGAAATATCTGACAAACAGCTGAACGCTGTAACCTTCGTCGAAAATAATCTCGACAAGTTTGAAACAGAACACATTCTTATGCTTTATCTGAGAATGTACTGCGGTCTTGAAATATCCGAAATTGCTCAGTGTGTCAACGCGAGCTCCAAAGCAATAAGTACACTTCTCTTTGACGCTTACCGCGCAATAATGCCCAAGATTGCATCAGCCGCAAAAGACATTCCCATAATCAGCGATATTCCTTCTCTCCAGCTCGTTCACCTTATCCTTCTTAAACAAAAAGAAGCCGCACACAGCGATAAAACATACGATGAATTTTTTAAATACACTTTTAATGAGCTGATGCCGCCGGAAAACACTTGCTTTTCGGGCGAAACGGAAGTTCTCGGCGGAACAGAAGTTCTCGGCGGAACGGAAGTTCTCGGCGGAACGGAAGTTCTCGGCGGAACAGAGGTTCTCGGC
>JAZRRT010000002.1:0-5838 GCA_045650985.1 Acutalibacteraceae bacterium
ACACCAATCAGGTCGAGCTGTGTATACTTGCCGCTGTTAAGCAGGCGCTGAAAGCTGTATGAACTGACTGAAAATTTCATTATCTGATATAACCCTCCAGGAAGGATACAGCCTTGCGGATATCTGCTTCGGGGTTGTCGCCAACCTCACGCTCGATTGTAAGGAAGCCCTTATAACCGATATCGTCAAGTGCTTTGAGATAGCCTGCCCACGGCACGCTGCCTTCGCCGAGCGGCACTTCATCAAACGAATCGCCTGTAACGATAACGTCAACAGGTCTCTTCTTAAGTCCGTAAACGATTTCGGGGTCTTCGACAAAATTCTGAACGCCGTCCTTTGCGTGTGTGTGAACAATATACTTCTGAAGGTTATAAACCGCACCTACGGGATCATCGCCCGTAACCATAACAAGGTTTGCCGGGTCAAGGTTTACGCCGACACCCGTTGAGCCGAGTGAATCAAGGAAATCCTTGAGCACTGCGGATGTTTCAGGGCCTGTTTCGATTGCAAAGTGCGCACCGATTTCGTCAGCGTAGCGTGAAAGCTCATAACAAGCTTCCTGCATAACCTTGTATCTGTCGTGATTCTTATCATCGGGAACTACACCGATGTGTGTTGTAACAACGTTTGTGCCCAGCTCTTTTGCAAGGTCAAGAATCCTCTTTGATTTCTCAATCTTTTCGGGGTTTCTTTCGGCAAAGCTGAATCCGCCGCCGCCAAGGTCACCGCAGAGAGCAGAAATCACAAGACCGTTACCCTCAACTAATCTTTTGAATTCAGCACGTGCAGCAGCATCAAGATTTTCGGGAGCCATTTCGCCCCTTGTTGAGTAAACCTGAATGCCCTGAGCACCAACCTCAGCTGCTTTCTTTACCGCATCCTTGATAGGAAGTCGGAAAGAGTCAACGATTACGCCGATTGAAAAATTATACATAATAAAGCACCTCTCAGTGTAAATTTAATTTTTAAAAGCCTGTTATTATTTCTTCTTTTTCTTGCGCTCGAGCTTTGTTTTGTTGCCTTTTTCGTCAACAATGTAGGTTGTATCGAGCTGTGAAGTAAGGCTGAGCTTAAACGAATCAATATATCTTCTTCTAAGCTGTGCGCGTTCTTCCTGCTCTTCAGCTGTAAGCTCGCGCTCACGCGCAATGCGTGTCAATTCACTTATTCTGTCATATTCCCACTGTTCCATGTTGTTTACCACCAAAATAAAGTTTATGTACGCGTTTTGAAAAACGCAAATCATGCCGTCAGGCAAATCATAAAACAGAACGCAAGCATTAAAAATGATTTGCTTTCCGCAAGATTTAGTGCAAGCGCCATAATTTCTCGCTTACGCTCCGTGATTTGAATTGATTAAATCAATTTGCAACCACAATTGATTTTACCACACTCAGCCTTTAAAAACAAGCCTTATTCGACGCCCCTGTAATAAAGTCCGCGTGTGAAATCCTTAACGTCGGGCGCAGGCGCGCGGCTGATATATTTATTCGCCACACTCGCACATTCCTCGGGGCTTTCGTCCGTAAACCAGAGCAGATTGAAATCGACAAACGCTGTTTCGCCGAGTCTGTCAGCCATATAAATCGGTCTGGAATTGAGCACCTGCGAATATCCGTCACCGCAGACAACGGGGAACTCCACGCCGAGTCTGTCCGTCAGGTGGCGCTTACCGCCGCAACGTGCGCAATCCGTGCCGTTTTTTACGGGACAGTTGCGTGTTATCATCAACGGCAGTTTGCCGTAAACCGCAAGACCTTTTTGGCTCTTACCGCCGCCGATTTTTGATGCCTGCAACAGCGTAAGCTCGGGCGACAGCAGAATTATTTCCGCGCCCAGCTCCTCTGCCTGTTCAACACTCATCGAGTTGAAAACGTTGCTTCCGAGGCTGAGCATTATCTTCATTCCCGCTGTTTTTGCAAGGTAAACCGCATCAAGCGTTGAGCACGCTGCCCACTCAACTCCGAGCTGTTTTAAAGCACAAAGTTTTTTGAGCACTGCGTCCTCTCTTCCAAAAAATACTCTCGGTATTTCCGCCACTGTTTTTGCCGCATTTTTCTCTGCGGATTGATGTGCGCAGGAGAGCGGAAGAATAACCTTTTCCACATTTTCCCAAACCGCTTCCGCCTGTTCAAACTTAGAAAAACGTGCGAAAAACTGTGGGTTTTTCACTTTTTTCACATAGTTTTCCACATTAATTGCCCTGAAACTGCGTTTGTAAGGGCTTTTCAACTCTTCGTAGAGTTTATCAAAAGCGGCTCTGCGAAGTGCATTTATCGACGAAAGAGGAAGGCTGATATTATCATCAATATCCGTTTCTATACTGTTGACCGTGAAGGGTGTGCCGCCGCATTTTTCGAGCTGCTGACACACTTTTTCACGCGTAAGAGGAACGTTCTGAGCAGGCTGCGCCTCTACCTCACCGAGCACAAAAGCGCTCTTTCCCGCCGCTTTGGCGGAGAGGCTTGCCGTTTCACCCTCGTAAGCGCAGAACATAAAGTCCACACCTACGCGAGGCGTTTCTTTCTCATACAGCCTTGCAAGCTCCTTGAGCACGGGCTGAGCCGCCTGAACATCATCTTTGCGGCGTATGCCGAACATATCTCTGCCAAGCTCACCCGTCATATATCCGTGTGTGAAACCCGAGCGTGAGAACACACCGCGAAGTTGTTCGCGCAAAACAGCATCGTCCTCGTTTTTCAATGCCTTTCTGCACGCCGTAACAGCGGCGGCAACATACTCGGGGCGTTTCATTCTGCCCTCGATTTTGAACGATTTTACGCCGATTTTCCTGAGCCTGTCGAGGTAGTCTATTGCAGACAGGTCTTTAAGGCTAAGGTCGTTACCCGTGCCGTCAGGTGCGGCAAAAGGCAAGCGGCAGGGCTGTGCGCAAAGCCCTCTGTTTGCGCTTCGTGAGCCGAGCATTGCGCTCATCAGGCATTGACCCGAAACGCACATACAAAGCGCACCGTGCACAAACACCTCTGTATCAATAGGTGAATTTTTTACTATATACTCAATTTCATCAAGCGAAAGCTCCCTTGCGAGCACCGCGCGGGAAAAGCCCATTTCGGCAAGCTGTATTACACCTGCAAGGGTGTGCACCGACATCTGCGTTGAAGCGTGAAGCGGCATTTCAGGCGCACAAAGCTTTGCAAGACGAAAAACGCCCATATCCTGAACGATAAGAGCGTCAATACCTGCCTGACACGCATCACGCACGGCACACTGAACCTCATTTTTAAGTTCAGCATCCGACGCAAGCGTATTAAGCGTCAGATACACCTTCGCGCCTCTGACGTGACAATATTCAACTGCCGATTTAAGCTCCTCAAAACTGAAATTGCCCGCATTTCGGCGGGCATTCAGCACTTTACCGCCAAGGTAAACGGCATCCGCGCCACAGCGCACCGCCGCCTCGACAGCTTCATATGTACCGGCAGGAGCTAATACCTCAACCACCGAGCTTTGACTGAGCATTCTGAAGCTCTCTTGTAAGTCTTTCTACTTCGCGCTTTGCAATCTCAGCATCCATCTTGGAGCGTGCGGAATCCTCAAGATATTCCTTAATCTGACCGCGAAGATTGTCTGCGCTGACCTCTGCCTTCTTATACATATCAGCATACTCGAGAGCTGCAAGAATGGCAGCCTGAGTAACAGAAAGACGGCTGTTCTCGCGAAGTGTCTTTGTGAGCGCAGCATCAAGTTCATCGCCAAGCGCCATTACGTACTTGGGATCATCCTCTGTTGTTATGCTGTAATCTGCACCGCAGATGTTGAGTCTGACTCTGTTTTTCTCCATAATAAGTCACCCTTACTTTTATAATTCTGTTATCTGAATATACCCGATACCCATTATACATTAAAAAAATGAGATTATCAAGCCTATTAAGAATATAATCGGCCAATGAAGTATATAAATTATGAGCGTTTTGCCGCCTATTACCGATAAAGGCTTGCAGCGCTGCTTATACCACCACGCAGGCAACTTGTTTTCCGCGGCAAACCTGCCGAAAAAAGTGCCGGCAATAAACATAAACAAAAACGGCAAAAGCGGAAAATAATCCGCCGAATAGAAGCCTGAATCCGGAAAACCGAGCGGAGCCAAAAATCTGAAATCATAAAGCTCATCCGGCAGCTCAAACCAAAGAAGCCTGCCGCTCGGCACGAAATAAACCGCAAGAAAAATCGCAAACGACACCAACAGACCGACAGCGGTGGGAATTTTTCTGAGAAGCGGTCTGAGCAAAGCGTAAATAAGCATCGATACGCTGAGCAGATGAAGAATGCCGAAATAAATTTCCGCATCGTAAATATCAAACAGCGGCAGGATAACCGCCGTAACAAGCGTGAAGCCGAGAGCTATGCCGAGCAACCTGGCACCACGCTTGAAGTTACTTCGCGAAAGATTTGACGAAAAACCGGAAATAAAGATGAACAAACAAGCGAAAACCGGCTGAAGCGGTGAAAAAAACGTACAGGCTTCACGCATAAACTCCAGCCCGAAAAAATCGCCGAGCATATAAAATGCGTGGTAAAAAACCATCAGTATTATCGAAAGACCTCTCACCTCATCGATGAGATGTATTCTGCGACGGTCACCGCCCAAGCTCTCTGCCTCCTCTTTGATTATTCGTTCTCGCCCTTTATTGCCTTAAGGCGCTTCATAACGTCGTTGCCACCCTGACCGAAATAGTCGTGAAGAATCTTGTACTCTGCATAGAGCTTATCGTAAATATCGGAGTTTTCCTTGATAGGCTCATATACAACGTCCTTAACCTTGCCCATAATGCTTGCGGCATAGAACGCATCATCATAGCCGCCCTTTTCGCTGCCTGCGGCAACAGCGCCGAAGATAGCCGAGCCGAGTGCACCGCCCTGGTCGGAGCCTGCAATCTTGATGGGCATCTTGATGATGTCTGCATAAATCTGCATGGTCATCGGATCTTTCTGTGAAATACCGCCTGCGGCATAGAAAGAGTTGACCTCAACGCCCTGCTCGCGGTAGTTTTCAATAATCATTCTTGTGCCGTATGCCGTTGCCTCGATAAGTGCACGCTAAATTTCCTCGGGCTTTGTGCGGAGTGTCATACCGACAATCATACCCGTAAGGTCAACGTCAACAAGGATTGAACGGTTGCCGTTCCACCAATCAAGCGCAACAAGTCCGCTTGCGCCCGGCTTCTGAGCTTCACACTTGGAGCGGAGAAGCTTGTGGATGTTGATACCCTTTTCCTTTGCTTCCTCATAGTAGCTTGCGGGCAAGCAATTGTCGATAAACCAGCCGAAGTGGTCGCCGACACAGCTCTGACCTGCCTCATAGCCGTAAAGACCGGGCATAATACCGTCTGCAACAACGCCGCAGATACCCTTAACCTTCTTTTCAACGTCTGACATCATCATATGGCAGGTTGAAGTACCGATAATTGCAACCATCTCGCCGGGCTTTGATACGCCGACAGCCGGAACAAAAATATGTGCATCGATAATACCTGCGGCAACAGCTGTGCCGGGCATAAGGCCTGTGAGCTTCGATGCTTCTTCTGTGATATAACCTGCGCACTTACCGCTTGCAAGCACCTCTCTGCCGAACTTTTCATCGATAACGTTTTCCATTCTGGGGTCGAGAGCCTTGAAAAACTCGTTTGAGGGGTAGCCCGTTGTTTTGTTCCACATTGCCTTGTAGCCTGCACAGCAAGAGTTGCGTGTTTCAACACCTGTAAGCTGCCATACAACCCAGTCTGTAGCCTCGATAAAGCGCTCTGCCTTCTCATAGATTTCGGGAGCTTCGTCGAGAATCTGCCAGAGCTTCGGAATTGCCCACTCGGAGGAAATTTT
>JAZRRT010000003.1:0-5889 GCA_045650985.1 Acutalibacteraceae bacterium
CCAAGCGGCAAATCAAAAAAGGGTGAATCCGGCAAAACAGTTGTCATTCCCCCCAACAAAGCAGGCTTGAAAATCGCAATTAACCTTGCAGTAACAGCAGTTGTTGCCGCTGTTGCCTACTATTTTTATCTTCCCGCATTCAATTTCAAAGCTATTGAAATGTATATCTACTTCGGTATCATACTCGCAGCATACTGCGTCATAGCTTTCATCACTTCAGGTGCGATTGTATCCCCCGAATACACACCTTATGCCCGCAAGCGCACGGTTGTACCCTTATGTATCGGTCTTGCCGTTGCACTTACCGCAGGCGTAGGTTTCCTTGTATCAAGTGTATTCTTCCGCGCAAAAGATTATCACAAAATCATCACACCCACAGACATCAAGTTCGAAGAAGACATCAAGGAAGCTGACTTTGCCAGCGTTCCGCTTCTCGACAAGAACTCTGCCGAGAGAATTGCAACAAATGCTCTCAGTGTGCTTTTCGACGAAAATGCTGTTTCACAGTTCACTGTTAATTCCTGTGACACACAGATTAACCTCAACAAGACACCCGTTCGAATCGGCACACTCAAATACGATAACATCATCAAATGGTTCACAAACCGTAAGAACGGTCTTCCCGGTTACCTCGTTATCAATATGACCGACCAGACGATTGATTTCGTTCCGGTCGAGGGCGGCATCAAGTATTCTGATGCTGACCACTTCAACCACCTTCTCAAGCGTCAGATTCGCTTCAACTACCCCACAGCTCTTCTCGGCGACCCGGTATTTGAGGTTGATGAGCAGGGTAAGGCATGGTGGGTTTGCCCTGTCTACGACAACACAATCGGTCTTTTCGGCGGCCGTGACGTAAAGGGAATCATACTCGTAGATCCCACAACAGGTAAATGTAAGAGCGAAGCTGAAGGCGAAAAGTACTACTACACCATCGACGAAGTTATCAAAACAGACGAGCTCAAATGGATTGACCGTATATACGACCCTGAGCTTCTTGTTGAACAGTACGATTACTACGGCAAGTACAAGAACGGCTTCTGGAACTCAATCCTCGCTCAGAAGGACGTTGTCGTTACAACAGACGGCTACAACTACATCGCTCTCAATGATGACGTTTATATGTATACAGGCGTTACTTCCATAACTGCTGATGATAACTCAATCACAGGCTTCACACTTATCAACCAGCGTACAAAAGAAGCTAAGTTCTACCGAGTAAACGGTGCAACCGAAAGCGCTGCTCAGGCAGCTCCACAGGGTAAGGTTCAGCAATACGGTTATGCAGCCACCTTCCCGCTCCTTCTCAACATCGGCAAAGAGCCGACATACCTTATGGCTCTAAAGGACAACGGCGATTATGTTCAGCAGTATGCAATGGTTAACGTAAACCAGTTCACAACCATCATTGCAACAGGTACTTCCATTCCTTCCTGTCTCAAGAACTACACTGACCTTCTTGCAGAAAAAGGAATTAAAACAGATATTGACGTTGACTCAATCGAGGGCGTACAGACACCCGAAGAAAACAAACCCGCAGAAGAAAAGACGGCAACAGGCTCAATCGTCGACATCCGCTCGGCTGTTATCGGCGGTGACAGTTGCTACTATATCAAGCTCTCGGGTTCAGACGTTTACTATGCTGTATACGCATCAGACTTTGAGACCGTAGTTATCGCAAACAAGGGCGACAACGCAGAAATCGCATACAAAGAAAGCTCCGATCCTATCATCAAAGCTGAAAAATTCACACTTAAATAAACCTGTTACAGCCGCATCCAAACCGATGCGGCTGTTTTCCCGAAGCGAGGAGAAAAAATGAAATTACTTGAAATTGCAAACGCATTGGGCACGGAAGGAATCCGCTCTATGTCTGATTTTTCAAAATGGCTTGCAGAGCTTCCGCTCAAAATTTACAATGCCATTCCTGAAATTATCGGTGCCGTAATTATAGTTGTTATCGGCATATTTTTCAGCAGAATCTGCGGCAAGATTCTTGTAAAGATTATGAAAAAGCAGCACGTTGACGAATCTGTTCACCATTTTCTCAAAAGTATGCTTGTGGTATCGATGAGAATTGTTTTCGTTCTCTTTGCGCTGTCGGTGCTCGGTTTTGACATAAGCTCGTTTGCCGCCGCACTCGGTGCCGCCGGTATTAC
Organism: Acutalibacteraceae bacterium; assembly: GCA_045650985.1. Taxonomy (GTDB): domain Bacteria; phylum Bacillota; class Clostridia; order Oscillospirales; family Acutalibacteraceae; genus UBA8612. The sequence goes on from JAZRRT010000003.1 coordinate 2,160, forward strand.
AGCCGGCCTCGGCTTACAGGGACTTATTTCGCAGTTTGCAAGCGGAATTGAGATTATGTTCAACAAACCTTTCCGTGCGGGCGACTTCATCGCACTCGAAAGTGTCGAAGGCACTGTTGAAGAAATTCACTTTATGAACACAACGCTCCTGACCCCCGACAACAAACGCGTTGTAATACCAAACTCGCACATAACGTCCAACAACCTTATCAACTATACGGCACAGACAAAAAGAAGAGTTAATCTGAAATTCAACATATCCTATAAAGATGATATAAGCCTTGCAAAAAAGGTTGTTGAGGATGCGATTGCCGCCTGCCCGCACACGCTTGATGACCCGCGCACAATAGTGGCAATCGGCGCACACAGCGAAAGCAGTGTAACAATAGATGCGCTTGTCTGGTGCAAAAGTGATAACTACTGGCCTACGTTTTACGATATGCAGGAACGTGTAAAGCTTGATTTTGACAAGGCAGGTATCAACATTCCCTTCAATCAGCTTGACGTTCATATCAGTCAGACAAATCAATAATTCAAACTTTGACCGCTGTCACCTGACAGCGGTATTTTTTTGCCCTTTTTCGCCAGGTTTGTGAATATTTGTTTAACATTTAACGCAAAACCGCAAAATTATCACCTGTTCGCATTGAAAAAACAGCTGTTTCAGCCTTTGAGTGAGGGGAACTTTTAAAACCGGGCAAAAGTGACTCTCAGAAATTTGCAAGGAAGGTGAAAAAATAGCTAAGAAATCACTCAGCAAAAAAGAAAAGCTGTTTTGTCTGAACTACGCAATACAGCCCGACGGCCGTGACGCAGCAATCAAATCGGGCTACACGCTGAATCCTTCGGCGGCGGCAGCAAAGCTGTTGAGCCGAAACGACATCAAAGACGAAATAGCCAATCTTATCCGGGCACAAAAACCGTGCTGCAACGAAGCGGCAGCAGGCTACCGCAAACTTGCATTCGGCAGCATTGCCGATGCAATCAGCCTTATTTTCCGCGAGAACCCTCCGACGCAGTGCGAGCTTACGCAGATGGAACTTTTCAACGTCGCAGAAATCAAACGTCCCAAAGGCGGCGGCATCGAAATCAAATTCTTCGACAGGCTCAGAGCACTCGAACGGCTTGCGGATATGACGGCAGAAGAAGCTGTTGATACTGCTCTGCCCTTCTACCGTGCATTGGAAAACTCTGCAAACGCAATCAGAAAAAGTGATGTCGATGAGTAGAAAAAAGAAGGCTGAAATCTCGTTCAGAACTTTTTCGAAAAAGCAACTTACCGCCCTCACCTGGTGGTGCCCCTCTTCGCCGTACTGCGATAAAGATGCAATCATCTGCGACGGAGCGGTGCGTTCAGGTAAAACCGTTTGTATGTCGCTTGCGTTTGTTTCGTGGGCAATGTCGAACTTTGAGGACACGGCGTTTGCAATCTGCGGCAAAACAATTGCTTCGCTTCGCCGCAACGTAATACGCACAATGTTGCCTACGCTCGGTAAGCTGGGCTTTGAGTGCAAAGAAAAAGTATCGCGCAACGAAATTGAAATCAGCTTTGGAGGAAAAACAAACAGCTTCTGGCTTTTCGGCGGCAAGGATGAAGGCTCTGCTTCCCTCATCCAGGGTATGACGCTCGGCGGTGTACTCCTCGACGAGGTTGCCCTTATGCCCCGCTCTTTTGTAGAACAGGCTCTTGCCCGCTGTTCGCTTGAAGGCTCACGATTCTGGTTTAACTGCAACCCCGACAATCCCCTGCATTGGTTTCACGAAGAGTGGATAAAAAAGGCTGATGAAAAGAACTGCCTTTATCTGCATTTCACAATGGAAGACAATCCATCCCTCACACCGAAAATAATAAACCGATACCGCAGCCTTTACAGCGGTGCTTTCTACGAGCGGTTCGTAGAGGGAAAATGGGTTGCCGCACAGGGGCTTGTATATCCGTTTTTCAGCAAGGAAAGGCACGTGTGCCCTGTGCCGCAGAGTGATTTTGAGTGTTGGTACATCTCCTGCGACTACGGCACGGTAAACCCGAGCTCTTTCGGGCTGTGGGGTTTGCTCGACGGCGTATGGTACAGGGTTGACGAATACTACCACGATTCACGCGCACTCGGTGTGCAGCGGACGGATGAAGAGCATTATGCCGCGCTTGAAAAACTTGCCGACGGCAAGAAGATAAACGCCGTTGCGGTAGACCCTTCGGCCGCAAGCTTCATCGAATGTATCCGCCGCCACGGAAAATTCAAGGTTATTCCCGCACGCAATGACGTGCTCGACGGCATACGCAAGGTTTCCGAAGCACTAAAGGCGGAGAAAATAAAAATCTGCACACCGTGCCGTGATATTATGCGTGAATTTTCGCTCTACCGTTGGGAGGATAACTGCACTAAAGACACACCGTGCAAAACCAACGACCACGCAATGGACGATATGAGGTATTTTGTGACAACACTTATGAATCGTGAGGATTGCGGTTTTTTCGCCATCGCTGCAGAAAGGAAGGAGTAAATGAAAAAGAAAAGCAAAAAAGAGGCTTCACCCGAAGTCTGCGCCGTGCAAACAGGAAACAGAAGTAATCCTTTTTCCCTGCTCGACGGTGCCGCACCCGGTATGCAAGATATGCAGCTCTACTCCGCACTGCGTGAAGCCGTGCCGATAATTGATGCGGCAATCACAAAGCTCGTGCGGCTCACAGGCGGATTTGACGTCAGGTGCACAAACGCCGCTTCGCAAGAAAAAATCGATGAATTTGTCGCTAAAATCTGTGTCAACGGCAACCAGACAGGGCTTGATGCCTTTATATCAAACTATTTCGAGCAGCTTCTGACTTACGGCACAGCCATTGGCGAAATCGTAACGGACGGTTACGGCACACCCTATGCGCTGTTCAATGCACCGCTTGAAAACATCTTACTCAAAAGAAACAAAAACGGACTCGATGTGGATATTTACTCGCTTGCTTCGGGACAACCTGAAAAAATCCGTTATCCCGAGCTGACCGTAATGAGTGTGCTCAACCCCGACACAGGCGCTCTTACCGGCAACTCCATACTCAAAGGACTCCCCTTTGTTGCAGGCACGCTTATGAAGATTTTCCGAACGGTCGGCACCAATTGGGAAAGGCTCGGAAACATACGCTTTGCGGTAACTTACAAGCCGCAAAACGATTCGCTCGACCGCGCCTATGCAAAAGAAAGGGCGGCAGTTGTTGCGCAGGAGTGGAGCTCGGCAATGAGCAGCTCGAGCGTAAAGGATTTTGTCGCTGTCGGTGATGTGCAGATAAAAGTAATCGGCGCAGAAGCTCAGCTTCCTGACAGTGACGTACCCGTACGTCAGCTTCTTGAGCAGATAGTTGCCAAAACGGGTCTGCCTCCGTTTCTGCTCGGACTTTCCTGGTCAAGTACTGAGAGAATGTCATCACAGCAGGCAGACGTGCTCACAAGTGAGCTTGAAGCATACCGCAGAATTCTCACACCCGCAATCACGCGTATATGCGACACCGTACTCAGGCTTTACGGCTTGCCCGGCAGTGTGGATGTTATCTGGAATGACATTATGCTTCAGGACATTGTTGAAATTGCAAGAGCAGAGCTGTATTCGGCGCAGGCACAGCGACTCGGAGAATAAGGAGGAAAAATGCAGACAGTTTTCAAAAACATTTACGGCAGTATCGCAACGGATACAGCCGTAAAAGACGAGCTTGAGCTCATAAACAGATACACTATCAGACCCTTAA
>JAZRRT010000004.1:0-7820 GCA_045650985.1 Acutalibacteraceae bacterium
TGACGAGCTTCGTACAATCGTCAATGTCGGTAAGGGCTTCCTTGCCAACATTCAGCAGCGTGAGCAGGACAGAACGGGTATCAAAAAACTTAAAATCGGCTATAACCGCATATTCGGTTACTATATAGAGGTTTCAAACTCCTTCAAGGAGCTTGTGCCTGAGGATTATATCCGCAAACAGACACTTGCAAATTGTGAACGCTACATAACGCAGGAGCTCAAGGAGCTTGAGGCAAAGGTGCTTGGTGCTCAGGGCAGAATTGTTCAGCTTGAGTACGAGATTTTCTCTCAGGTTCGCAATAAAACTGCTGATCAGCTCGGCAGAATTCAGCGCGCGGCACATGCCGTAGCAAGGCTCGATGTTCTTCGCTCATTTGCGGCTTCTGCACTTGAAAACGGATATATCAGACCTGAAATAACAGATTCATCAACCCTCAAAATCACAGACGGCAGACATCCCGTTGTCGAGAAGATGCTCGGCGGTATGCCGTTTGTTCCCAACGATACAATGCTTGATTGCGACGAAAACCGCTGTGCAATCATTACCGGTCCCAATATGGCGGGTAAGTCGACCTATATGCGTCAGATTGCAATTATCGTGATTATGGCTCAGGCGGGTTCATTTGTGCCTGCACGAAGTGCCGTTATCCCGATTGTTGACAGTGTGTTTACCCGCGTCGGTGCGTCGGACGACCTTTCGGGCGGTCAGTCAACCTTTATGGTTGAGATGAGCGAAGTTGCTTCCATCCTCAAAAATGCCACGTCAAAGAGCCTCATTATCTTCGACGAAATCGGCAGAGGTACTTCCACGTATGACGGTATGAGCATTGCAAGAGCCGTACTCGAGTATGCGGCAGACAAGAAAAAGCTTGGCGCAAAAACTCTTTTTGCAACTCACTATCACGAGCTTACTGAGCTTGAAAACACAGTAAGCGGTGTTAAAAATTACAATATATCCGTCAAAAAACGCGGCGACGATATTACCTTCCTTCGCCGCATAGTCAGAGGTTGTGCCGACGGCAGCTACGGTATTGACGTTGCCAAACTTGCAGGTGTGCCCGACAGTGTTGTCAGGCGTGCACGTCAGGTGCTCGGTCAACTTGAGTCGGATGAGCCGAGACATGCTTCGGCACCTAATTTCTTCAGCTCCGTTGATGATAACGATATGCAGATGTCCTTTGCTTCAAACGCAGGCAATGAGATTATCGATGAGCTGAAAAACCTTGATATAAATACGCTCACACCGATTGAGGCTATGAGCGTGCTCTATAAATTTGCACAGAAAGCCAAAGAATCCTGAATGAAAAGCGGTGAAATCAATGCCTAAAATCAATGTGTTGCCAAGAGAAATATACGAGCTTATCGCGGCAGGCGAGGTTGTCGAAAGACCGTCTTCTGCCGTTAAAGAGCTGCTTGAAAACTCTGTTGATGCCGGTGCTGATTCAATTACGCTTGAAATTCAGGCAGGCGGTATAAAATATATCCGCATTACGGATAACGGTTGCGGTATCGCGCGTGAAGACGTCAAAAACGCATTCACAGGTCACGCAACAAGCAAAATTTCCGTCTCCGATGATCTCGACTGCGTCGCTACTCTCGGCTTCCGCGGTGAAGCTCTTGCTTCAATTGCTGCCGTCAGCCGTGTTGAAATGTTTACACGCACAGCAGAGGAAGAGGTCGGTACACACGCAGTTGTCGAAGGCGGTCAGTTTATCACTATGGATGATGCAGGCTGTCCCGTCGGCACAACGATTGTTGTGCGTGATATTTTCTATAACGTGCCTGCACGAATGAAGTTCCTCAAAAAAGACGTTACCGAGGCTAACTCGGTTGCCGCAGTTGCGGACAGGCTTGCAGTTTCACATCCGCACATAGCCGTGCGCTTTATCCGTGACGGCAAGCAGACCTTGTGCTCGTCGGGTGACGGCAAACTTATCAGTGCCGTTTATGCCGTTTACGGCAAAGAGTTTGCAGACAGCCTGATTCCCGTAAGCGGCTCAAACTCAACCGTAAAGGTTGACGGCTATATTTCCAAACCGCTTGCCGCAAGAGCAAACCGCAATATGCAACTGTTCTACGTCAACGGCAGAATGGTGCGCACCAAGACGGCTTGTGCCGCTCTTGAAGAAGCTTTCAAAGGCTCAATAATGGTCGGCAAGTTTCCTTCCTGCGTGCTCAATCTTACGATGCCTTACAATTTTGTTGACGTCAACGTTCATCCTGCCAAAACAGAGGTACGCTTTGCCAACGAAAAAGAGGTTTTCTCAGCAGTATATTACGCAGTTAAAACAGCGCTTGAGCAGGGCGACAAAGCTCCGTCTCAGGATGTTTCAAAGCTTATAAATCAGCGTGTGCAAAAGCAGATTTTTGCCGCTGTCGAGCCTGCAAAGCAGTTGCGCTTTCAGCAGTCTGCACCTGCTCAACCCACACCCGTTAAGCCTGCACCCGATTTACAGCGTGAGCAAGTGCCGGTCAGCTATTTTTCTGCGCAGGATTCGCAGAAAAGCGTGTGCGTCGGCGCTCCTTCCGAAACCTATTCTGCTCAGGAATCCGAGCCTGACCTGATTACGGGCTATTCAGCTCCCGTGTCAGAATCCGTACCGGTTACTCCCGTTCAGCAGGTACAGCCGCAGGAGAAAGAGGAGATAATCCTCACAGAGAAAGAAGTGCCGCAGGTAAGGGCGATAGGCGAGGCTTTTTCAACCTATATTCTGGTTGAATACGGCGACGAAATGATTCTTATCGACAAGCACGCTGCTCACGAGCGTATCATTTACGAACAGCTCAGAGCACAGAATAAAAACATTGCCTCACAGATGCTCATAAGTCCGCTTGCCGTGCACCTGAGCCGTGAGGAGTATGCCGCCGTTATCGCAAACACCGACCTGCTTGCAGATTCAGGCTTTACGGTTGAGGATTTCGGTGACGGTACGGTAATTGTCAGCGAATATCCCGTTATCCTTGAGGGTGCGGATATTTCCGCTCAGCTTACCGAAATTGCAGGCTATCTTGCCGCAAACGTCCGTGAGGTAACAACCGAAAAACTGGATTGGATTTTTCATTCCGCAGCCTGCCGTGCCGCGGTAAAAGCGGGCGACGCTACCTCTCATTACGAGATGCAGCAGTTTGCTCAGAAAGTTCTCTCAATGCCCGATATTCGTTACTGTCCCCACGGCAGACCTGTTATTGCAAAGCTTACGCGCCGTGAGCTTGAAAAACTTTTCGGCAGAGTGTGAGGTTTGACGATGAATAAAAAAATTCCGCTTATTGTCGTTGCGGGTCCGACTGCTTCCGGCAAAACTTCGCTTGGTGTTGAGCTTGCAAAAAGGCTTGACGGCGAGGTGGTTTCCGCAGACTCAATGCAGATATATAAAGGAATGGATATTGCTTGCGCAATGCCTTCCGCAGACGAAATGCAGGGTGTACCGCACCATATGCTTTCGTTCCTTTCGCAGAATGAAAGGTACAGTGTTGCCGCTTACTGCGAACAAGCAAACAAATGCATAGCCGACATTGTTTCCGTCGGCAAACAGCCGATTGTTGTCGGCGGCACGGGCCTTTATATCTCGTCGCTTGTCGATAATATCGAATTTACGCAGGAAGCAACCGATCTTGAACTGCGTGAAAAACTCAGCAAAAGGCTTGAGCAGGAGGGTGCCGCCGTATTGCTCGGTGAGCTTCGAGCGGTTGACCCCGAAAGTGCCGCAAGGCTCCACGAAAACGATACGAAGCGTATTTTGCGTGCGCTCGAGCTTTATTATCAGACGGGTGTCACGATAACCGATCAGACAAGGTTGTCCCGTCTTAAAGGCTCGCCTTACAATCCGCTCATTATCGGACTTAACGCACGCAATCGTGAGCACCTTTATGAGCGTATCAACAGACGTGTCGGAATAATGGCTGAGAACGGTCTTGTAGAGGAGGCAAGGCGTTGCCTCGAAGAAAACAAGGCAACTGCCGCACAGGCGATAGGGCACAAGGAGCTTATGCCTTATTTCGACGGTGTTATGACTCTCGACGAGGCTCTCGACAATCTGCGTATGCAGACAAGGCGCTATGCAAAGCGTCAGCTTACGTGGTTGCGCAGGGACGAACGCGTAAAGTGGCTTTATATTGACGATTATGCAGATTTCGGCGAACTTGCCGATTCGGCTTACGGCCTATGTGCCGAATTTCTGAAAAAAGGAGGAGAATGAATTGCCGTCCAAAAAGAACAAGGAAATATCCTTGAATCCCGATTTTGTTGTTAAGTTAAGAGGCTTTTATGCAGATAATAAAACCGTCATTTTGCGCGTGGTAACGGTTGCTGTTGCGCTGTTCTTTATATTCTATATCGCGTTTCAGTTTTATATTACGAGCATAGAAAAGGTAGAAACCGTAAACGTAATCGAGCAGACGGTAAACAGAAGTGTTTTTACTCAGGGTTTCTTTGTGCGTGAAGAACAGTATATTGAAAATTCCGCAACAGGTACAATTGTTCCCGTAGCGGAAGACGGCAGAAAGGTTTCAAACGGAAACACGGTTGCTATTGCTTTCGGAAGCGATGATGATGCGGCAACGTACACAAGGATTCAGACTCTCCGCTCCGAGTTGGACAGATATGAAAAGTTAAGTGCGGTTTCTCCGTCATCTGCTATTGATACAAAAACTATGGATTCTCTGATAAGCGGCTCTGTTTCAGAGCTTATGGACGGAGTGCTTTCGGGTGAGCTTGATACGCTTGCTGATAGCTATTCTCATATCAGAGACAACATCATAAAAAAACAGCTTCTTCTCGGCGAAGAGGTAACTTTTGACGGAATAATCAACGGCATAAAAAGTGAGCTTTCTCAGCTTGAAAGCAAAACTGTCTCATCCACCGAAATTACGGCGAACGATTCAGGCTACTATATCAACAACGTTGACGGATATGAGAATGCTTACGACTATACAAAAGTACTGGATATTACTCCCGATAATGTAACGGCACTCTTGTCGGCTCAGCCCAATCCCGTGTCCGAAAACGTTATGGGTAAGTTGGTTACCGGTTTCAAGTGGTATATTGTCTGCGTTTTGCCGTTGGAGCAGATATCCGACCTCGAAACAGGCGGTAAAGTAACGGTTAATTTCCCTTATGCCGCAACAAATATGCTCACGGCAAAGGTTGCCGCCGTTAATGCCGAGGAAGCAGAAAACGTAGCCCTTGTTCTTGAGTGCAGTGTTATGGATGAGGAACTTGCCAATATGCGTGTTGAGGATATTGAGCTTGTTTTCAACACAGTAAAGGGCTTTAAAATTCCCAGCGAGGCGGTTCGCGAGGTGAACGGCGTAATGGGTGTTTACATCCTTCGCTCTTCTCTTGTCAATTTCAGAGAAATCAACATCGTCTGGAGTGATGATGAGTACGTTCTCAGCTCCGACCCGGAAGATATTGACACTTCCGGTATGACGGATGAGGAGAAAGCTGCTCTCCCCAAAAATCAGATAAAGCAGTACGATGAAATCATAGTGAAAGGTAAGGACTTGTATGACGGAAAAACAATTAATTGATGCTCAGCGTTTTTCTGACATTGAGTATAATCTCAGCGTGATACGCGAGCGGATTGCCAATGCGGCTGTCAGCAGCGGCAGAAATCCCGAAGATGTCACGTTGATGGCTGTAACCAAAACGGTTGCCCCCGAGTATATCAACCATGCCATACGCTGCGGCGTAAACCTTATCGGCGAAAACAAGGTGCAGGAATATCTGGGCAAGAAGCCGGATTTGTTGCCGTGCGAAGCTCATCTTATCGGCCATTTGCAGACAAACAAGGTCAGGCAGATAGTCGGTGAGGTCAGTATGATACAGTCTGTTGACAGCGTACGTCTTGCAAACGAAATTGCAAAGCGATCACTGCTCAACGGCATCACAACCGATATTCTGGCAGAAATCAACGTCGGCGGTGAGGATACCAAAAGCGGAATCGAATGGGAAAGCGCAGAGGAAACCTTGGCTCAGCTTGCCGAAATAAAAGGCATTAAACTGTGTGGTCTGATGGCTATTCCGCCGGTTTGCGAAGATAGTGATGAAGCACGCGCCTTTTTTTCAAAAATGCATCGATTGTTTGTTGACATTCGTGCTAAAAAATTAGATAATACAGATATACGCATTTTATCAATGGGTATGTCGTCAGATTACTGCGAAGCAATACTTGAAGGTTCCACGCTTGTCCGTGTCGGGTCATCTGTTTTCGGCAAGCGTATCTATTAATAATTCACAGGAGGAAATTTGAAAATGAACATTAAGGATTCAGTAGGTAAATATCTCAGTTACAGCGAAGGCGATTATTATGATGATGCTGACAGCGTAGGTTACAGCTACGATGAAAATCAGACCGAAGAATATGAAGAAGAAGCTGCACAGCAGCCGCGCGCAGCAGCACCCAAAAAGAGTTTCTTTGATTCGCTGTTTGCACGTCCCGACAAAAATAATGCAAAGCGTCGTCAGGAAGTCAACTATGATGAGGGCTACGATGATGATGACTATTATGAGCAGCCTGCACAGAGAAACGCATCCGATAACGTAGTGGATTTCAACTCCAAATCAAGAAACGGTAATGCAAAGGTAATTCTTGCAAAGCCTTCAATGTTCGATACGGAGACAGCAAAGGATATTGCAAGACACATCAATAAGCAGCGTCTTGTTCTTCTCAATATGGATCAGGTAAGCGATCCTGATGTTCGCAGAATGATTGACTTCCTCAGCGGTGTTGTTTTTGCCAACAACGGTAAAATCAGCTGTATCTCACACAAAACGTTTGTTATACTTCCGCACAATTATGATTTTTCAGGTGACATACTTGAAAATCTCAAAAACGGTTATTACAGTATCTAAGGAGGATATATAAAATGACACCTGCAGAAATCAGAGCACACAGTTTTCCCTCAGCCGGCAGAGGCACTTACCGCTCAATAGACGTTGATGAGTTTATCGGTGAGATTGCAACAGCAGTTGAGGGTATTAATCACGAAAAAAACGAATATATCAAGCGTATTGCCGTTCTTACCGAGAAGGTAGACGCATATCAGAAAGAAGAAAATAACATCAGCGCAGCTCTTCTTACAGCACAGAAGATGTCTGCTACAATTACAGCCGAGGCTGAAATGTCTGCAAAGGCAGTTGTTGAAACAGCTACCGCACAGGCAGAGCAGACTCTCAGCGAGGCACAGGCACAGGCAGCAGAGCTTCTCAGCGATGCCGGCACAAAGTCCGAATCTATGATCAGCGAAGCAGAAGCATACTCCAAGTCTGCGGTTGACTCTGCAAATGCACAGGCAGAAAAGACTGTTTCCGATGCTGAATTAATTGCCGCAGAACAGCTTGCAAAGGCTGACGCAGCTTCAAGAGACAAGATGCTCAAGGCTGACAGCTACTACAACGAAAAAATTGCCGCAGCAGAAAGAAAGGCAGCAGAGCTTGTTGCCGTTGCTGAGCAGCGTGCAGCAGAAATCAACGCAAAGTCAGCTTCTGAGCAGGCTGAGCAGCAGAAGCTTATCGAAATGCTCAAGGTTGAAGCTAACGATTTCCGCTCAACTCTCCTTATGACTTATGCTGAACATATTGAACTCATCAAAAAGCTTCCTGAGCTTGCAGCAGAAGAAGTAGCTGCAATGAAAGTTGCTGAAGATGTAATTGAGGATACTGCTGAAGAGATTCAGGAAGAAGCAGAAGAAGATATTGCATCTGAAATTTACTTCGCTGAAGCAGCTGAGGATGAAGAGGTCGAAGACGAAGAAGAGTACGAAGAGGTCGAAGACGAAGAAGAATACGAAGAAGTCGAAGACGAAGAAGAGTACGAAGA
>JAZRRT010000005.1:0-3851 GCA_045650985.1 Acutalibacteraceae bacterium
ATTTCAAAACAGCCGGCGGCGAAGCTGTTACGGAAGAGCTTCGTCCCCTTCAGGAAAACTACAAAAAACTTATCGCAGACGCAGCATATCTCAATGAGTGTATGGCAAAGGGTGCTGAACGCGCTTCTCGCCTTGCTCAGCGTACCCTCAGCAAATGTATGAAGAAAATCGGCTTCAAGCAAATATAATTGTAATTTTTATTTCATTATGTTAAAAAACTTATTGACAAGCCGCAAGTGTCTGTTGTATAATGCTATCTATACAATGAGAAATTTGCCCCTGCAAATTGCGGAGGGAGGGAATAGTTAATGAGTAAAGTAGAAGTTAAAGAAAACGAATCCTTGGACAGCGCACTCAGAAGATTCAAGAGACAGACATCCAGAGACGGTGTTATTCAGGAAGTTCGTAAAAGAGAACACTATGAAAAGCCTTCTGTAAAGAGAAAGAAAAAGTCAGAGGCTGCTCGTAAGCGCAAGTATAAGTAAGAACCGAAAGACGGGCAACAACGCCCGTCTTTTTTCTTGCCGACAACACTTTATAGGGATAATAATATTATGCTTGATGATCGCTATATGCCCAAATACCGCTTTAAGAGTATCTGCGATATAACAACGTCCGATCTTGAAAAGATGGGTGTTTCGGGTTTACTGCTTGATATTGACAACACGCTGATATACGATGAAACTCTCACTCCCCTCCCCGGTGTAAAAGAGTGGGTAAAAAGAATGGACGGTGCAGGCATTCCGCTTGCCATCGTTTCCAACGCAATACCTCTGCGTGTTTATATCACAGCCAAAAAGCTCGGCATCAAGCACTACATATACAGTGCAAAAAAGCCTAAACCCGACGGTCTGCTGCGTGCGGCAGAAAAGCTCGGTCTGCCGATAAGCTCACTTGCAATGGTAGGTGACCAGCTTAAAACTGATATGCTCTCCGCCAACACGGCAGGGGCCGTTGCAGTTTTTACGGACAGGGCGCAGGATGAAAAAATATTTAAATTTTATTTCAAAAAAGCAAGAGCGGGCGAAAAAGAGCTGCTCGAAGAATTTGAACGCAGAAAAAACGGAGAATGACCTATGGAATTGTATGAACTTACCCAGATGTTCCCAAAAGATATAGACGGCGGCATTATCGAAAGCGAAGCCGCACGCCGCTATTTTACGGGTTTCAGCGCTGATTCCGGATATCTCATAGTATCTAAAAACGGCAACGTATTTCTGACAGACAGCCGATACATTGAGGCTGCTCAGGCTCAGGTAGATTGCTGTGACGTTGTGCTGCTCACAGACGCAAAGGTACAGATACCCAAATATCTCAAAAAGTTCAACTGTTCAAGCATTGCCATCGAAGCAAATCACGTAACGGTAAGCGGTCTGCGCGATTACGGCAAGATGTTCAAAGCCGAGGATTTCAAAGCAATCTTCGACAGCAGATTCGATAAACTCATCCGCTATCTCCGCTGTGCCAAAAATGCCGAAGAGGTCAGCAATATCAAGGCCGCTCAGGCAATTGCACAGGCAGCATACGACCACGTTATCAGATACATAAAGCCAGGTATGACCGAAAAAGACGTAGCGCTCGCACTTGATTTTTATATGCTCAGAAACGGTGCTGAAAAAGTATCCTTCGACACAATTGTAGTCAGCGGTAAAAAAACCTCGCTTCCTCACGGTATACCCACAGATAAGACGATTGAATTCGGTGACTTTGTCACTATGGATTTCGGCGCTGTTGTCAACGGATACCACAGCGATATGACACGCACGGTTGCCGTAGGCGAAGCAAGCGACGAAATGGCAGAAATCTACTCCACAGCGCTTGAAGCACAGACAGCGGCAATCAAAAAAGCTGCCGCAGGAGTTGCCGCAAAAGACGTTGACGCGGCAGCAAGAAGTGTTATTGAAGAAGCAGGATACGGCCGATATTTCGGCCATTCAACCGGACACGGCGTAGGCGTTGAAATACACGAAGAGCCGCACGTTTCACCCAAGAGCGATTACGTGCTTCGCGAAGGTAACGTCATCACTGCAGAACCCGGAATTTATATTCCCGATAAATTCGGTGTAAGAATTGAAGATATGCTTCTCATAACGGCAGACGGATGCGAAAACCTCACCTCAACACCCAAAGAGCTTACAGTATTGAACAACTAAAATTTCTCCAAGGATGTGCTAAGATGAGCAACAAAGGTAAAAAAGTACTTGTTATAATCAATCCATGCTCGGGCAGATACACCGTGCGCAGTCAATTACTTCACATTGCGGATGATTTCACAAAAGCCGGATATGAAACAACGGTTTACACAACACAGAAGCGCGGTGATGCTACGGACTATGCAAGGCAGTTTGCCGATAAATACGACCTTATAGTATGCCGCGGCGGTGACGGCACATTCAACGAAACCGTCAACGGTATTCTCGAATCCGGGGTTGACGTACCTCTCGGCTACATACCAAGCGGCACAACAAACGATTTCGCTCACAGCCTTGGTATACCCACAAAATCCAAAAAGGCAATTGACCTTATATGCACCAACGAGCCGCGATACCTTGATATGGGACAGATGAACAACGATCGATTCTTCTGCTATACCGCTTCATTCGGTGTTTTTACAAAGTGCTCATACAGCACATCGCAGAAATTCAAAAACGTTTTCGGCTACCCTGCTTACGTTGTTGAAGGTCTCAAAGAGTTCAAAGACATTAACCCCACACCTATGAGGATTCAGTGCGACGATAAGGTGTATGAGGGCGAATATGCCTTCGGTGCAATTTCAAGCTCACTGAATATCGGCGGCATTATCAAGTACAAACCCGAAGATATATCTTTTGACGACGGTATGTTTGAGCTTAACCTTGCAAAGCTGCCCCACGGCATAAAGATGTGGACAGCGCGCGCAAAAGAGCTTCTTATTGACCACAAATACAACGAGGATATGTTCACGCTCACAAAGGGCTCACACTTCGTTATTGAAAGCTTCGGCGACGAAGTTCCGTGGACACTTGACGGCGAATACGGCGGCGCATACAAAATCACCGAAATTGACTGCCGCAAGCAGGTAATAAGAGTTTACAGAAGCTGATAAACTCTTGACAATACAAATCAAAAGTGCTATATTTTTTCTTGTTATATTAAATACTTTAAAACGTTGAAGCAGAATGCGCATTGCAAGCGTTGTTTTCAGAGAGTCTGCCGTATGCTGTGAAGCAGATATTCAGCCGCAATGACGACCACTGCCGAGTGCCTGCGAAGCCGGCTTGAGCCGGATAAGCCGTGCCGTATAGCTGCGTTAAAGCTGATGAGCGGCGTAATTTTATTTTACGCAACACGGGTGGAACCGTGGAGTATTGCCAAGTCATACTTCACCCTGTACTTATTCAGGGTGGAGTATTTTTTATTGTAAACAATCTTTCAGAAAGGATGATATAAGTATGATCAACGTAACACTCAGAGACAACGTCGTTAAGGAGTATGAAAACGGCACTACCGTCGCTGAAATTGCCAAGAGTCTCGGTATGGGACTTTACAAGGCTGCTTGTGTTGCCAGAGTTAACGGCGAGGTATGCGACCTCCGCACAGCACTCGATGCTGACGCTCAGGTTGAAATTCTCACATTTGACGATGAGGAAGGCAAGAAGACATTCCGTCACACTGCTTCCCACATTCTTGCTCAGGCTGTAAAGAGACTTTATCCGCAGGCAAAGCTTGCTATCGGCCCTGCTATCGATAACGGCTTCTATTATGATTTTGACTGTGATGTTTCCTTCACTCCCGAAGTGCTCGAGAAAATCGAGGCTGAGATGAAGAAGATTGTCAAAGAGGGTCTTGCTCTCGAAAGATACGAACTTTCT
>JAZRRT010000006.1:0-2246 GCA_045650985.1 Acutalibacteraceae bacterium
TTCCCCAACTCCTTGGCTCACAGAACGACATGGCTACGATCCGACTTCAAAAATCCCGCAATACTTTGTATTACGGGATTCATTTATAACATATCAAGTGTAAAAGCGCGACAAAAAACTGTTCACACCGTGAGGAAAAACCGATTATTCCTCATCCAACAGTTTTTCGAGCGCAGCAAGCTTAACGGCAATGCAAAGCAGATTCATCGCATCGCGAAGCTCATCGAGTGAGGGGAAAGAAGGCGCAATACGGATGTTTGTATCCTTGGGGTCGTAACCGTAAGGATAGGTTGCACCCGCGTTTGTAAGAACAACACCTGCACGTCGGCAAAGCTCAACAACACGCTTTGCACAGCCCTCCATAACATCGAGGCTTACAAAATAGCCGCCTTTGGGCTTTGTCCACGTTGCGATGCCGCAGCCTTCAAGGTCACGGTCGAGCGAACGCAGAACTATGTCAAACTTGGGCTTGAGTATTGCAGAATGGCGCTTCATGTATTCGCGAAGACCGTTAATATCCTTGAGCACTCTTGCGTGACGGAGCTGGTTTATCTTATCGTGACCGATAATCTGATTGCCCATACGCTGTTTAATCATACGCACGTTATTTTCGCTTGCGGAAACAACGGCAATACCAGCACCGGGGAAGCTGATTTTTGAGGTTGACGCTACCTCGATAATCATATCCTCCGCACCGTTTTTCTCTGCTTCGGGGAAGATATTGAGAAGCGTGTCACCGTCTTCAAAAATATCGTGAACAAAATAAGCGTTATCCCAGATAATTCTGAAATCGTCTGCCGCAGGCTTGAGCGCCGCAATACGGCGAACGGTTTCATCCGAGAAAGTATATCCCTGGGGATTTGAGTACTTGGGAACACAGAACATACCCTTGACGGAGCTGTCTTTGACAAGCTCTTCGAGCACATCCATATCGGGACCTGTTTCGAGCATGGGAACGTTTACCATTTCAATGCCGAAGTATTCACAGATTGAGAAGTGTCTGTCATAGCCGGGTACGGGACAGGCAAACTTGACCTTACCCTGAAGAAGCCAGGGTGTTGCGCCCTCGTAAGCACCGTGAGTCATACACTGAGAAATGTAATCAAACATAATATTAAGGCTTGAGTTGCCGCAGACGATGATATTGCTGTTCTGAACGCCGAGCGCCTGAGCAAAAATTGTCTTACACTCCTCAAGACCCGTGAGGTTACCGTAGTTACGGCAATCCGTTCCGTCCTCAGCCTTGTAGCCGTTCAGCGCATTTACACTGTCGAAAATATCCATAGACATATCAAGCTGTGCGGGGCTGGGCTTGCCGCGGGCCATATTGAGTTCAAGACCGCGTGCCTTGAATTCGTCATACTGCTGTTTGACCTCATCGTATTTTAATTGAAGAAGGTCACGTGAAAGTTCACTGTATAATGTCATCATATCACCTGTATATATTATTACATTTTACGTATCGGTTACTTATTCTACTATAAGAAAAGTTTTTTTGCAAGTTTATTTTCATTTTCCTTCACTTTTGTTGCAACTTTGGGGCTTTTGTGGTATTTTAATGACAGCTGTCAAACAAATTTATGCAAGACGGACAAACAACCCATTCATTTTAGGGAGTTGCAACATTGAAAAACACACTGAAATCGCAAGAAAGCCTGAGGCAGACAGTTGCAAAGTGGCTGCTCAGACACGACAAACAGAACATCTGCTGTGAAGGCAATGAGCTGGGAGATGAATTTCTCGAAAAATACGAGTTACCTGAGCTTGAAGAAGAGCTGTTTGAAACGCTCGTCAGCGAAGACGGCGAAATCACGCTTGTATTTCAAAGCAAAATAAGCCTGTCAGCACGGCAGAGCGCAAACGGCAAGCCTGCCTCATTCATTATTGTACGCTATGTCAGGGCTCTTTATGACGATTTCGGCAACGTATACCGTTACGTGACACTCGGCTACAATTTCTGACAGATAAAAATAAAAACAGCCACCCTGCTGGGTGGCTGCTTTTTTATGTTGGCAATGACCTATCTTCCCGGGCGGTTGCCCACCAAGTATTGTCGGCACGATTGAGCTTAACTACCGTGTTCGGAATGGGAACGGGTGGACCCTCAATGTCATAATTACCAACTGCGTGTTGGCGTTGACCTATCTTCCCGGGCGGTTGCCCACCAAGTATTGTCGGCACGATTGAGCTTAACTACCGTGTTCGGAATGGGAACGGGTGGACCCTCAATGTCATAAACACCAACT
>JAZRRT010000007.1:0-3167 GCA_045650985.1 Acutalibacteraceae bacterium
ATAAACCCGTTGAACTCGGAAAAACTATGCTTCACGGCAAGTCTGTTTCGGGTGGATACTTATTCTGGCAGAACGATATCAAAGAAATCAAAAAGCTGATGAATAGCCTTGAGGAAACCCGTGAAAGGCTCAGCGAAAACAATTTTCTGCTCAAAGCCGAAATTGATATGAACGAGCAGAAAGCCCGTTTTGAAGAAAAGAACAGACTCTATGACCGTATTGCCCGTGACGTTTCATCTCAGCTTATAAAAGCAGAAGAATTGCTTGCTCAGGCAAAGCAAAATCCCGAATCCGCACACCATGCGTTGGCGAAAATCTGTGTTATAAGTGCATACATAAAACGAAGAAGCAATCTGCTTTTGCTCGGCGAAGAAAACAAAATTATTTCTTCATCTGAGCTTGAATTCTGCCTTCGTGAATCGCTCGATAATATCCGTCTGCTCGGTGTTCATTCATCGTTAAAGAGCAATTATTCCGGCAGTCTGGATGTTGAAAATGCGGTTGCAGTTTACGACTTGTTTGAAAAAACAGCCGAGTTATTCATCGACGATATCAACGCACTTATGGTATCACTTAAATGCGAAAACTCCGTTATTAAACTTAATCTTCAGATAGGTCTGAATGACGGTGCCGATCTTTCTGCGCTGAATACACTTTCACTCAATGGCGGAAGCGTAACCTGCGATGTTGATGAAAACGATGTTACGGTTTATATTCTCCTTTCAGAAGGAGGTGTGTCGGATGATTAACCTTCTTGAAGCCGGTACTTATATTCAGGCGATTTTTATGTCGATTCTATTCCTTGAAACCGTAATAAACGTATGCTACATCCCCAACCTGTTTCTCCGTGAATACAGGGCTGCAGCAAAAATCGTCACGTTTGTGTTTAATATTGTCGGTTTTTCTTTGCTGGTTATCCTTACAACGGGAATAAACGCACTGCTTGGTAAAAGAGATATACCGCATAGCAGCGAGCTGTTTCTTGAAAACGCAGAATACTCTTTGGTATATATTTTGCTTAACCTTGTGTTTATTGTTTCACTTGCCGTCGGTGAATACCGTTACCGTAAGAACAGTGTTTCGTCGCTTTCCATAAAAGAAAGCTTCGACCATCTTCCGACAGGTCTTTGCTTTTCAAAGGCAAACGGTACTGTTCAGCTTGTAAACCACAAAATGAACGAGCTCGGATATATTTTGACGGGCGAAGAAATACAGAACGCAAACACATTCTGGAAAACGCTTATCAAAGGTGACGTTCTGCCCGACGTTCAGCGGATCACAGACAGCTCTCAACCCGAATACCGTCTGTCTGACGGAACGGTTTATACTTTCAAGCGCGAAAGGGTTGAAAATGTTTTTCAGATTACCGCAACGGATACGACAAGCCTGCACAAGCTCACAAACAGGCTGATGGCGGGCAACGAAGAGCTTGAAGAAATGAACGCAAGACTCAGACATTACGGTGAAACAGTTGATGAAACAACGAGAGCAAGAGAGAGGCTTGAAACAAAAATCCGTATTCACAGCGAACTTGGTCAGGCACTGCTTGCTACCCGTCATACGTTGAGTCTGCCCGATGCCGATTTTCAGCCGATTATCAGCACGTGGAACAGAAATATAGCTGTACTGCGCACGGAAGCTGAACCTTCGCAAAGCAGCGGTCTGCTTAACACACTTATTGATATTGCAGAATCAGCGGGAGTTACCGTTGAAATCAGCGGTGAATTCCCGACGAACGATATGACAGGCAGCATACTGACTTCTGCCGCAACGGAAGCACTGACCAACGCCGTTATTCACGCCGACGCCAAAACTCTGTTTGTTGAGTTTTACGAAACGGATGACGGTTACTGTGCCCGTTATACCAATGACGGTAATCAACCGACAACCGAAATACACGAGGGCGGCGGTCTCGGAACGCTGCGCAGTAAAATAGAACGGTTGGGCGGAAATATGGAGATTCAGTCTGTGCCGCAGTTTGTAATGACTGTGCAAATGCCGAAAGAGGTGAATTTATTTTGATTAACGTTCTTATTGTTGAAGACGACCCTATGGCTCGCAAACTATTGGAAATATACATAAATGACTGCGAAGAATATAAGCTCTTGCAATCTATCGAAAGTGCGGCAATGGCAGAGCTTTATTGTCTCAGAAATCACATTGACCTTATTCTTATGGATGTCTGTACGGCAATGGATGCAAACGGACTTGATGCGGCGGCAAAAATCAAAAAGAGCTGTCCGCATATTAAAATAATCATCGTCACAAGTCAGCCCGAATTCAGCTTTATTGAAAGAGCAAGAAAAGCCGGAGTCGAAAGCTTCTGGTACAAAAGCGCATCCGCTGAGGAAATCATTGAGGTTATGAACAGAACAATGGCGGGTGATTCCGTTTATCCGGACACAACGCCTTCGCTCAGACTCGGAGAAGCGCATAACGTTGGTTTCACCGAAAAAGAGCTTCTTGTTCTGCGTGAGGTAGTTGACGGCGAAGCCGATGCGGATATAGCCGAAAAGCTCGGAATGTCATTGCGTACGGTTAAGGCGCACATTCAGAATATGCGTGACAAAACAGGCTTCCGTAACCGCACCGAACTTGCGGTAAGAGTGCGTGAAAGCGGACTTGTTATCAACGACCATAATACGGAATAAAAATAATATCATTCTTGACGGCAGAGCAATCTGCCGTCTTTTTTTATAAAAAATTTTACATTTCTGCACTAAAGTACAATGTGCAAACTGAAAAAAGGTGCTAAAATTGTATTGTTAAGATATATCTTTATCAGATATACGAAACAAAATTTATAAAGGAGATGTTTTTATGAAGAAAACAAACAAAGCGTTAGCCGTTATTATCTCGGTTATTATGGTGCTTACCTTAATTCCGATGACAGCTTTTGCGGCTGACTACACAATTGAACTCGGCGAAACAATAACCGTAACCATACCTGCAGAAGGTTATGCAGAATGTAAATTCACCCCCGAAGAAGACGGCACATACGTTGTTTATTCCGATATGGGTGAGAGCAATATTGACCCGTATGTGAATGTTTATGACGCAGATGGCAATGAAATTGCATCCGACGACGACAACGATTATGCCGATAATTATGATTTCTACTGCATTTTTGATGCAGAAGCAGGTTCTGACTATCTGTTTAAAATTGC
>JAZRRT010000008.1:0-9569 GCA_045650985.1 Acutalibacteraceae bacterium
GACCTTGACGACATTGACAGTGATGTTGAAAAGCTTGACAGCGCCGATGATATGGAAAAGGCACTCTCACAGGAAGGCCTGATGGTAGATGACCCTGTAAGAATGTACCTTAAAGAAATTGGCTCCATTCCGCTTCTTGACAGCGAGGAGGAGACACGCTACGCAAAGCAGATGGCTGACGGCGACGAATACGCAAAGAACAAGCTTGTTGAATCAAACCTCAGACTTGTTGTAAGTATTGCAAAACGCTACGTAGGCAAGGGAATCTACTTCCTCGATCTTATCCAGGAGGGTAACCTTGGTCTTATAAAAGCTGTCGATAAGTTTGACCATACAAAGGGCTTCAAGTTTTCAACTTATGCAACGTGGTGGATAAGACAGGCCATTACCAGAGCCATTGCCGATCAGGCAAGAACAATCCGTATTCCCGTTCATATGGTTGAAACAATCAACAAGGTCAAGAAGACGAACAGTCAGCTTCTGCATAAAATCGGTCGTGACCCGAGTGCGGAAGAGATTGCTCAGGAACTTGAGATGCCCGTTGACAAGGTGCGTGAGATTCTCCGTGTAGCTCAGGAACCCGTTTCACTTGAAACACCCATCGGCGAAGAAGAGGACAGCCATCTTGGCGATTTCATTCCCGATGACGATGCTCTTGCACCCGCAGATGCTGCTTCAAACATCCTTCTCAAGGAGTCTCTCGACGAGGTTCTCAATACTCTCACCCCCAGAGAGAAGAAGGTTATCGTGCTTCGTTTCGGCCTTGCGGACGGTCATCCCCGTACACTTGAAGAGGTCGGTAAAGAGTTCAATGTTACGCGTGAGCGTATCAGACAGATTGAAGCAAAAGCTCTTCGCAAGCTTCGTCACCCCAGCAGAAGTAAGAAACTTAGGGATTTCCTCGATTCATAATTTTAACTGCAATTTGTTGTCACAGTAACTTATTTAGGGTTGAAAAAAAGTAAAATTTACCAAATCCTTATTGACAAACCAAGTCCTATATTATAAAATAAGCTCGAATAGTATGTTGCTAGGTATGCACATACAGAAAATAAGGAGATGAAATCAGTGAAGACAAGCAAACGTATTCTCGCAGCAGTTCTCTCATTGTGCATGATTCTCGGTTGCTTTGCAACGGGCTTCAGCGCACTTGCTGCCGGTGATGCAGATCTTCAGGCAGGCATCAATGCAGCTATTGCTAACGGTGATGCTTCCTACAAGTGGACCGGCGGTAACGTAACACTCACAGATGTTCTCGTTATCAATGGTGACATCGATGTTGACTTTAACAACGCAATTATTACCGGTGCTCCCGGCAAATCAGTTGTAAACGTTAAGGGCGGCGATGTTACTCTTTACAACGGTACATTCCGTGCACAGTGTGAAGACTATCAGGGCGCAATTGACTTTGCAAGCACTCTTATGGATTACAAACCCGCAGTTTCCGTTAACGGCGGCGACGTTACGCTCGAGTGCATCACAGCAATCGGCTCTACAATCCGCATTCCCAACAGCCACACTGTTGAGATAACAAGCGGTAACGGTATCAACGCAAACAACGGTAAGGTTACTCTTAAGGACGTAATTGCTGTTGGTATGAAGGCTCTCGACAACACAAAGGCTGACGTTGTTATCGAAGACGCTATCCTCGTTGGTATTTACAAGGCAATCAACATCCCCGGCAAGGTTACATTTGCTGACGGTTATACACAGTACAAGACAATCGACTTCATCAAGGAGTTCCTTAAGGACGGTGTTTCTCTCTCAGCATCTGAGGAGAAGTACCTCAACGGTCTCACAAACAGCGAAGGCGATCTCTCCGCAGCTTCTGTTATCGCATCAGGTAAGGCTCCCGAGTTCACAGCTCCCACTTCTTCCTATGATGCAGACACAGACGTTCTCACAGTTTACGCACAGGCTGACGCAACAAACGTTAAGGCAGGCGTTCCCAACAGATATTCTTACAGATACACACCCAACACCTGCACAATCGACGGTGTAACAGCTGAATTCGTTGAGCAGGCAGACGGCACATTCGCAGCAACATTCGAAGGTGTTGCAGCTAACGCAACTCTTAATGCAGAGCTTGATTACGAGCTTTCCGTTAAGATGGGTGCACAGCAGAAGGCAACCGTTCTCAAGGGTCTCGATATGATCAAGGCTTATGCTGAAAACGCTCCCGAAATCATCGGCAGATTCATCAAGGATTTCGAAGGCGAAAGCGCATACGGTAAGTTTAACGAGTACCTCGATCTTATTTATAGTGCATACAACACAGAAAGCACCGGAGCCTTTATCAAGAATTACGAGTCTGTCAGAAAGTTCATGGGTGTTGTTTATGCCCTCAAGGGTATGGATTACACAGGCAACACAGGCAAAAAGGGTCTTGTTTCTCAGGTTAACCCTAACTGGAACGAAGCACTCAAGAAGAGAGCTATTTCCATATCTCTTGCTAACCAGGAAGAAGAGTTCGGTAAGATCTTCGATACAGACGGTGACGGCGTAGCGGATTCTCTCTATGCATTCAAGGGCGACATCGGTGAGGGTATTGGTATCCTCGAGCTCTTCGATAAGCATTATGCAGCTGTTAAGGAGCTTGCTCTCACAGCTGATTACAAAGAATTCAATGACATCGGCGCAGCTGCTTACTACATCGGCGAAAACTATGCTGAGTTCATCGAAATCCTCGATGCACTTCTTGAGGTTGTCGAGTATGGCTATGCTCTTCTTGACGATCCTGACCTCCAGGGTATTCTTTCCAACAACTTCGGTGATGCAAGCGTAATCATCGCTTATGCTGATAAGCTTATGGCTCCCGGCGGTTACTACTGGACAATCAAGGCTAAGTATGAGGATGCTAAGGCTTCCGGCTTCCTTGAGAAATACGCATCAAGAGCTCCCGAGCTTTGCGAGAGATATGCTGAAAAGGCTCTTGACATTGCTCAGAATCCCTACAAGTATTTCGATATCAACAGCAAGGTCGAAGGCTACTATTTCAACGTATTCAGCTTCACAGACAACGCTGTTATCACAACTCCCGCTGACAAGACAGTTGAGTACTGTAACGTTACTGTTAAGGTTGCAGGTTACGGTAAGTTCTCTGTTAACGGTGAGGTAGAGTCAGTTCTCAAGACATACAAGGTTGAGAAGGGTGAGTTCTTCACAGTTGAGCCTGTTGAGTATGATGATGCTGACCCGCTCTTCCGTGACTATGTCTACACACAGCCCAACGGCACATGGCAGGTAGTTTCTTCTCTTGCTAACTTCCGTGTAGGTAGCGATATCACAATCACACTTAACTTCTCTGCAAGAGGCAGCCAGGAAGACGAAGACGTTAACATCGTATTCCTTACTGACGATAACCTCGGTTTCAACTGGATCGGCGATTTCGACGGTGCTGTTGCAGACCTTGATCTCGATTCCTACGAGCTTCCCGAGTACAGAGGTATGGAGTTTGCAGGTTGGTCACTTGATAAGACAGCAACTGCAGACGCAGCTCTCTCCAACGATGAGCTTTACGCAGAAATCGAAGACAGAACAGATGACTTCTTCGTATACGCTGTATACGATGCACAGCTTGACGTAGAGATTCCTGTTGATCAGGATATCGTTGTTAACGTTGACACAGCTACAAGCCGTGTATACTTCGGTACATACGTTAACCTTCCCGACAACATGAAGGCTATTGAAGTTGGTATCATCGCAACAAAGAATGCTGACTATGCAACAGAAGACAAGATGACACTTGACCTTAACGGTGTTTCCGGTGTCCTTCTCAAGAAGTCTGACGCATACGGCAGTGACGGTTACCTTGTTGATAACCTCTACTACGAGCTTGGTGTTAAGACAGCTTCCGGTACAGTTTACGGCCGTGGTTATGTCATCATCAAGAACCTCGATACAGGTGCTGTTGAAACTGTTTACACAAGCATTGCTTCCGGCACA
Organism: Acutalibacteraceae bacterium; assembly: GCA_045650985.1. Taxonomy (GTDB): domain Bacteria; phylum Bacillota; class Clostridia; order Oscillospirales; family Acutalibacteraceae; genus UBA8612. The sequence goes on from JAZRRT010000008.1 coordinate 3,946, forward strand.
CTTTAATCTTTACGGTTAATTATCTGATTCCATAATGAACGGAGATGAAAATAATGAAGAAGTATACAAAGCCCTCAGTTGAGATTGAGAAGTTCACAGTTGCCGATATCATCACTGACAGCACACCCAATATTGATACTGATATTGGTGAGCTTTCAAATGGCGGTGTTGATGTTTCAGCAGGTCTTGAAGTTGGCGACGAGTTCTAATTTAAATCAAACCCATTTTACGGGCAGGCAGGTTTCTGTCTGCCCGTTTTCCCTTATTATTTTTTGGAGTAATTATGGATTTATATTCTATTGCCGATATAACTGTCGGCTATGATTCTAAGTACAATATGCTTAAAAAACGCAGTGAGCCATATCTTTGCGATACCGCTCAGTGCCCTCAGTTGATAATTTCCCTTGATTATAATGAACTTGAAAAATCGTTGCCTCAATATCCGCTTCTTAATATTGAGAGCCTTGAATATATGCGCGTCGGCGCTCAGTTTTACACAGCGTTAATTGATAACGGCGGTTTCCTGCTTCACGCTTCTGCCGTTGTTGTTGACGGTGTTGCTTATTGCTTTTCTGCTCCCAGCGGTACAGGTAAGTCAACCCACACCTCCCTCTGGCTAGAGGAGTTTTCCGATAGGGGAGCCTATATTATTAATGATGATAAACCTGCAATAAAGCTTGTTGACGGTGTGCCTATGGTTTACGGTACGCCTTTCAGCGGCAAATACGACATCAGCGTAAATACCTCAGTTCCGCTTAAGGCGCTGTGCTTTATTGAGCGAGCTGAAACCAATTCGATACGCACGATAGCTCCGCTTAAAGCCGCAACCATGATTCTTGACCAGACTATACGTCCTTCAGATGAAATGTTGATGGATAAGTTGCTCGAAAACCTTGAGGCGGTCGTTATGAGCGTTCCATCCTATGTGCTTTCGTGCAATATCAGCCGTGAGGCTGCAATTCTTGCCCATAATGAAATGAGTGGTGAATAATGTTTTCAAAGCACAAAACTGAAAATAAAAATGTCCTTCCTTGGCTGAAATCGCGTATGAAGCCGTACTGGTTCGGCATAACGATGCTTATAATTGTCAGTTCGCTTATGTCGCTTATGGTTGCTGTCAATGCGTTGGTTTGCCGTGAGCTAATCAATACCGCTGTCGACGGCGACAGCGAAAAGCTTATAAAGGTAAGCATAGTTGTTATATCAATCGTTTTTGTTCATCTTTTTTTGCGTCTTGCTTACCAACTTCTGAACAGCCGCCTGCATATAAATATGGAAGCCGATTTTCGCACTTATTTTATAAGTAACATATTTGAAAAAGATTACCTTAAAATAACCTCTTATCACAGCGGCGACATTATGACCCGTTTTTCCAGCGATGTCGGTTGCGTTGTAGACGGTTTGATTACTCTTTTGCCTACCGTTGTCGGTCTTGTTTTTCGTATTGTATCGGCTTTTGTCGCGCTTTTAATCCTTGATTGGAAGCTCGCACTCGTTTTTTCATCGTTAGGCATTGTTGCTTTTGCTGTGGCAAGGCTTATGCGCAATTTTCTCAAAAATCTTTATCTTAAAACGCAGAAAACAGAGAGTAAGGTTCGTTCTTTTACCCAGGAAATAATTGAAAATATTCTTGTTGTTACTGTTTTTGATGCTTCCCGAACCGTTACTTCAAAGTTCAGAGAGCTTATCAGCGAGCACAACAAAAACAAATGGAACAGGGCAGGATTTCAGTCTGTTGCAACGACTCTTATGTCGCTTGGTTTCAGAGCTGCATATATGTTGGCTTTTGTTGTTTGCGGCTTTAAGCTTTTGGACGGAGATATTGATTTCGGAACAATTACGGCAGTGCTTCAGCTCATAACTCAGCTTCAGAATCCTTTCAAAAACCTTTCGGGTTTGTTGCCTGCTTACTATCAGATGATAGCTTCAGCTGAACGTCTGCTTGAAATTATAGAGATTTCAAGCGAAGAAGATAATGAAGAGAAATGCGATGCACAGTCGTTTTATAATCAGCTCAAAAGCGTTGAGTTTAATGACGTAACGTTTAAGTATGACAGAGATACCGTTCTTGAAAACGCGTCAATTACCGTCGAAAAAGGCGATTTTGTGGCGATTACCGGCATTTCTGGTATAGGTAAGAGCACTATGCTGAAAATGATGCTCGGCGTAATTTTCCCCGAAAGCGGAACAGTTACTTTTGAAACGACTGACGGCAGCTTTACCCCCGCGAAAAAATATCGTGAGCTGTTTTCTTATGTGCCGCAGGGTAATATGTTGTTATCGGGCACAATTTATGAAAATATTACTTTTATGAGCAAAGGCAAGTCTGCTGAGGATGTGCGAAAAGCCGTTGAACTCAGCTGTTGCAGTGATTTTGTTGACGAACTGCCTGACGGTCTGCAGACCGTTATAGGTGAACGCGGCAGAGGTCTCTCGGAAGGTCAGGTGCAACGTATTGCCATTGCACGAGCCATACTTCACGGAGCGCCTGTTATGCTTTTGGATGAAGCTACTTCCGCTCTTGATGAGTATACGGAAGAGCGTGTTCTTTGCAACATCAAAACGCTTGAAAATTGCACTTGCGTAATAGTTTCTCACAAAAAAGCGGCTCTTAACGTATGTAATAAAGAAGTTATGATTGAAGATAAGCGTTTTGTAGTTAAAGAAAGGTGAACTTGAATGAAAATCAAACCCGGTTATAAGCTCAGAAAAATGTGCGGGAGCAGCATTGTTGTCGCTGTCGGTAAAGCGTCATCTGACTTTAACGGTATGGTAACTCTCAATGAGAGCGGTGAGCTTTTGTGGGGGCGACTTGTTGACGGCGCGGAATTGAGTGACCTTGTTGCTTTGCTTGTTGATGAATACGGCATTGATGAAGCGACGGCAACGAATGATGCAAGTGAGTTTATTTCCAAAATTAAAGGGGCAGGTTTTGTTGAATAAGCGCAATGACCTTTTTTCACAGCTACCCGATATGATTGACGCCTTGCAAAGCGGAAAACTTGTTGAGTTTGAAACACACGGTTTCAGTATGATTCCGCTTTTGCACGACGGCGGCGACAGGGTAGTGCTGAAAAAAGCCGAAAATCAGCTCAATATCGATGACGTGGTGCTTTGTAAAACAGATGAGGGTAAATACGTCCTCCATCGCGTTATTTCAACAGAAAACGGCTACACGCTCAAGGGTGACAATTGTATGACAACAGAGCACTGCGCAGGTGATGCAGATGTTGTCGGCGTTGCAACCGCTTTCATCAGAAACGGCAAAACAATCAGCGTTGACAGCAGATATTATCGCTTTTATGTTCATCACAGAGCTTTTTTTCTCGGATTATGGCGCTTGTTTTGGCGGATTACGGATTGGTTTGTTAAACGGTTCCGTAAATAAATTGATTGTGCGGTGAAACGTTTGAAGATAAAAGCTATGACAATGCTGACGGTTGTTGTTTTGTCCCTCTTCTGTTTTTCGTTTGCTGTGTCGGCGTTGAAGGTTGACGGTGTTATGAATGACTCAGCGTGGCTTGATTCGTACTCAACGGTGTTTATTTCGTCATCCGACGTGTCAAACTGCGATGCTGACTTTGCATCTGTTTCGGTTCTGTCCGATAAAAAATCAAATCAGCTTTTGTTCGGCTTTAAGGTCGAGTTAAACAGTCCGATTGAAAACAGTACTGATTACGGTGTTGCAGTAAGCATAAATTCAGGTGAGTTTATTTATGTAACCGCCGACGGAGTTTCAGGCTATGATGCCGAAAAGTATTCTCTCGAAGGGGCAGCGCGTGTTTTATCCGATAAAGCCTTCGTGTCAGAAGTGATTATAGGTGTTAAGTACGGTCTTTCTTCAGTTGATACCGTTGAAGTGAGAGTTGTCGATTCCCACGGTATGCCTTCAACTGTGTTTTCGTTGGATTCGGCTGGTATACTGTCAGACTTAACGGCGGAGGAAACATCTGAAAAAAGTGAGCGTACCTCAGCAAAGAAAAAGTCAACGACAAAGAAATATTCTAAGAAAACAAAACAGACAACCGCTGAAAGCATCACTGAAAATACGTTAAGCGATTCGGATAAAATCTACAATAATTATTTTGAATCAAATCAGTATGTCCCTTATGATGAGCAAACAACAGTTTTGACAATGGAGCAAATAAAAGTGCAAAGAGGCTTTTCTTATGCCGCTGTTGCAGCCTTGATTCTTCTGGCACTCGGAATTTGTGTTGTTGTCAATGTAAAACACGATAAAAACAGTTAATAATACGGTCTTTTTGGGGCTGTAATAAGAATAGGAGAGCAAAATATGGCAATTATCAAAACAATTATTTCCGTAATTATGGCAGCTTTTATGGCTGCAAGTCCGACCTTGAGCGTGCTTGCACCCTCAGCTTTTGAGGCTAAGGAAGACGGTATATTGCTCAATATGTCGGTTATTTCCGATACTCACCTTGATCAGGAGTTTTCACCTCTCGCTTGGTTCCTCGGCATCGGACTCAGAGATATGGGCAGGGCAAAGACACCTGTTGATGTTGTTGCAGTTACCGGTGACCTCACAAACTACGGCGATGAAGGCTCAATTGATGAGTTCTTCGACACAATGCAGAAGAATTGGGACGGTAAGGCCATTATTTCGATGGGTAACCACGATATAGGTCACGTTGAAGATAAGACTCAGGAAGAGGCAAGACAGTATTTTGTCGATAAATTCAACGAGTATCAGGGCACGAATATTGAAAAGTCATATTACAGCACAGTTGTAAACGGCTATACTTTCATCGTTCTTACCGACGAATCCGATGATTCTTGGGACCATCCCGACCTCTATCAGGAACAGCTCGATTTTCTTGATGCCGAGCTTGCAAAAAGCGGTTCCGACGATAAACCCGTTTTTGTAATTTCCCATTGGCCGCTTGCAGGCACTCACGGTGAAGAGGTTGCCTGGGACGACGGCGATATCGGTGAGCCTTATTCAACTCAGATTCAGGAAATTCTCGAGAAGTATGAAAACGTATTCTTTATCAGCGGACATATTCATCTCGGACTTAACGGCAACTTTACCAAGGAGCAGTTCGGCGTTTCAAGTTATGACCGCAAAAACGGTGTAAACTATCTCAATTTGCCTTCATACGGTCTTTTCAGCCGCTACGGTACACTTCTTGGCGGCAGGGGATATCAGATTGAAGTTTACGAAGATAAGGTAATTCTTCGTGCAAGAAATTTTGTCACTCACAACTGGTTTGATCTTTATGAAACAGTTGTTGAACTTGACTGATATATAATGTTTTTACTGCGAAAAATGCGTTGCTGTGTTTTTCGCAGTTTTTGCTGAAAAATTATGTTAGATCAGCAAAAAATATTGCAAAAAACTCTTGCAAAATCAAATACTCTATGATATAATTGCTCGTGCATTTCGCACGCAGAGTGTTCATGCCGAAGTGCAGTCCGGTGGGCTGTTCGGTAAATTTCATAGCTCTGCGGAGGAAAAACTAAGGAGGAAAAACAAAATGGCAACAGTATCAATGAAGCAGCTGCTCGAAGCAGGTGTGCACTTCGGTCACCAGACCAGAAGATGGAATCCCAAAATGGCTCCCTACATTTTTGCGGAGCGCAACGGTATCTACATCATCGACCTT
>JAZRRT010000009.1:0-11705 GCA_045650985.1 Acutalibacteraceae bacterium
GGCGTTGATGCCTGCCTTTTTGTTGTCGAACCCAAGGGTGAACTTCGCCCGACGGAGGAAGAGCTGCTCAAAAAGTTTGCTCAGCAGAAAGCTCGTGTTGTTCTGGCGATAAACAAGGTCGATACAGTGCCCGAAAAAGAAGACCTTATGAAGAGAATACTCGAGTTTTCACAGCTTTATAATTTCGAGGCAATTGTTCCTGTATCAGCTGTCAAGGGTGATAATATGGCGCCGCTTCTCGAGGAGCTCAAGGCACTTGCTGAGCCGGGTTACCATTTCTTCCCCGAAGATACGCTTACGGACCAGCCTGAGCGTGTGCTTGCCGCTGAGATGATTCGTGAGAAGCTTCTGCGTAACCTTGATAAGGAAATACCGCACGGTACAGCAGTCAGTATAGAGCGTATGCGTGAGCGTGACGATGCTGAAATTATAGATATAGAGGCAATTATTTACTGCGAAAAAGAGAGCCACAAAGGCATAATCATCGGCAAAAAAGGTGATATGCTCAAGCGTATATCCACACGTGCCCGTGAGGATATGGAGCGCTTTTTTGATTGCAAGGTCAATCTAAAATGTTGGGTTAAGGTTAAGGAAGACTGGCGCAACAGAGAAGGACTTATACACAATTTCGGTCTTGACTGATATTTATTTCCATTCATATTTCATCCTTTCTTTCACAACTTAAAATTACGAAAGGTTGTGTAGTATATGGATATGGATGAAGCATGGAATATCTTCACCAGGAGCGGAAAAATTACAGATTATTTCAAGTACAGGGAGATAGCCAATGAAGCTGAACACAGACGGATTGATAATACGGGAAATGCAGACGGGTGAAGCAGACAGACTTGTAACTGTTCTTACCCGTGATATGGGTGTTATCAAGGCGTTTGTCAGGGGAGCGCGAAGCATAAAAAGTCGCTCCCTTTCAGCAACACAGCTTTTGGGTTATTCACGTTTTTCAATATATATGAACCGTGATGTATACACCATTGACGAGGCTGAGCCTATTGAGGTTTTCTTCGGCGTCAGGGGCGACTTTGCAAGAACTTCGCTTGCAATGTATTTTTGTGAGCTTATATGTGAGCTTGCTCCCGAAGGCGGTGATTCGCAGGAGTTGCTTTCTCTTGCGCTGAATACGCTTTATAAGCTTTCAAACAACAAGCTTCCCACTCATCAGCTCAAGGCAATTTTCGAGATGCGCCTTCTGAGTCTTACGGGATATATGCCTAATCTTGTCGCTTGTGCGGAATGCGGTAAATATACCGATGATACGATGTTTTTTGACGTTGAACATTCTCAGCTTTACTGCGGCTCGTGCAAGCCGTCGCAGCATACGTTTGAGTTGAGCATCGGTGTCGTTACGGCACTCAGACATATCTGCTTTTCCGACTCTGATAAGGTGTTTTCGTTCACACTTTCTGCGGCAGGTCTTAAAGGGCTGTCGGAAATAAGCGAAATATATCTTCTTGCCCGTACGCAACGAAGATTCAAATCACTTGACCTGTATAAATCATTTACATAAAGGATAGTAGAAATGACCGGTAAAGAAAGAAAAAGATATATAGTAAACAGATGTTACTCAGCACAATACGCAAAGCTGCCCGAGGCATTCAAGCAGATAAATATTCTGCGTTACCCCGGGCTTTGGATAAGTATTCTTGCAAACAGCGAACTGTATAATATCCAGAATCTCACGCCTGAATGTACTGATGTTATTCTCACTACAAAGGATGCGGTCGGCAGTTATGAGGCTGATTTTGACAACCTCGATTATACGCTCCATGTTTTTTACGAGCTTAATTATTTTATGGATAAGCTTCGCTTTGTCGGTGACGATCCGCTTGCTTACGGCAGATTTGTTGATATAGCCAAGTCTGTTCTTCGTGATATGCCTAAAATAAAGCATATCGAGGTTGTTACAAACGGTAATATTATACCCGATGAAGCTTCGCTTGACGTGCTTCGCAATCCCGGCGTTACGGCAATCGTTTACGAGGACGGAAGCAACGTGGAAGAGTTAAAGGCGATTTTTGAGGAAAGAGAAATCAACTACGAAACAGTTGAAAGACCGAGAGGTTGCAAATACTGCAAAACTACTCATACCTTGTTTGTGGAAGGTAAGATTTTCCGCTGTCCGATTACGGCGGAAAAATGTGCAAACGGTGAGGAAGTTGATGAAAAATCATACGTCAATATTGTTGCACGTAAGCTTGAAATCAAAGACCTTCGCCTTGCAATGTTTGATATTACAAATGACCCGCCGCCCGAAAATTGCAAGGATTGTCCGAAATCTGAAAAATAAACCGACATAATACAAAAAAGGCTGTATCAAAACATCTGTTTTAGTTGTTTTGATACAGCCTCATTAAATTTCCGGGTTAATTGTCATAAAAGCCTTGTTCCCGAGAAGTGATTTTTACACTGCCGTCTTGGTTAACTTTGTAGAAAATTCTGGCATATTCAAGGCTTACATTACGTTTGTTTTTATAAACGTAGTACTGTCCTGTTTGCACACCGACATCGTCTTCGTTAAGTCCGTGAACTACTGTGAACGTGACGGTGGGGGAATAGAAGTTTTCTGTGTATACAAGATTTTGCTCAGCGAGGTAGTTGCCTGAAGAACCGCCGGAAATCCATTTGCCGTTTTGTACCGGCTTTTCTGCGGTGACTGTCAGCTCAAACTCAGCATATTCACCGGGGGCATAAATTTTGAAGCCTTCATTTATTTCAACCGCATAATATTTTTTGGTGTTGCCGTTTCGGTCGGTGAAAATAAAATCCATAACGTAGCCTGTGCCTTCAGCGTTGCTGAACAAGGTGTTACGTGTTGTTTTGAAAGTGAAAACCTGTGTTTTGTCAATAAATTCGGTTTTTGTGAGTTTGGCATATGGGTCGTTTATACAGTCGTATTCCCAAACAATTCCTTTGCTTTCATCATAGGGTAAAATTACCTGTGCACTGTCTGTGCCTGTTACGGCTCCGAAAAGTGGCGTAAAGAATGATGCAAAGAATGCGAAAATAGAACCGAGGATAATGCCGAATACCGCTCCCACTTTATTACCTCTCTTCAAATCATTTTATTGACTTGATTTTAACACGCAGTTTTTGATAAATCTATCAACTTGTTTTTACATTGTTATTTTTTCTTGTAAACCCGACTTGACAATTGGTGCTTTTACATATTAACAGTGTTAATCGGTTTGCCTGCCAGAAAAGCATTTATATTCTGCTCAAGTATGCTTATAAGTCTCTGCCTTGTCTCAAATGCCGCCCAGGCAATGTGAGGTGTTATGAGACAGTTTTCACAGCTGAGCAGGGGATTATTTGCTGACGGAGGCTCTGTTGAAAGTACGTCAACACCTGCACCTGCAAGTCTGCCGCTTTTAAGTGCATCTGCTACGTCTGCTTCGTTGAGTACAGGGCCGCGTGAAGTGTTGATAAGATATGCACCGCTCTTCATTTTGCCAATAAACTCGGCATTTACCATACCTGTTGTTGCAGGTGTGAGCGGACAGTGAAGCGTTACTATATCTGATTTTTCAAGAAGCTCATCGAGTGAAACAAAGCTGACGTCGTTTACGTCTTTGTATTTGTCGGGGTTTGCTGTGTGGGCAATAACTTTCATATTGAAAGCGCTGCCGATTTTTGCAACCGCTCTGCCGATGCTTCCGAAGCCTATTATACCAAGTGTTTTACCGCCAAGCTCCTGCAGAGGGCTTCTCCAGAAGCAGAAATCCTTGCATTCGCTCCATTTGCCTTTTTTAACTTCAGCATTGTGAATTGCAACCTTGTTGCAAAGCTCAAGAATAAATGCAAATGTGAGCTGTGCAACAGCATTTGTGCTGTATGCAGGTATATTTGATACGGGTATGTTTCTTGATGTGGCGTAATCGCAGTCGATGATGTTGTATCCCGTGCTGAGAAGAGCAATAAATTTACAGTCAGGCAACTGCATAAGGGTTTCTTTGCTCAGCGGTGTTTTGTTGGTAATGATGATATCGCATCCGGTGCATCTTTCAACTGTTTTTTCGGCAGGTGTTCTGTCGAAAACAGTCAGTTCGCATTTCTCTTTTAACCAATCCCAGCTTAAATCTCCGGGATTTGTTGTGTAACCGTCCAAAATAACAGCTTTCATAAAAAAATCACTCCGTTTTAGTTGACCTGTGACTAATTTTTATATATAATTATACATATATTTTCATAAAATGCAATCCTATACTCTAAAGAAAGCAGGTGAGGGTAGTAATTGAAAAATAAAGTTAAACGAAGTTCGGCACTTTCGTTTACCGGTGTGCTTATGTTGCTCCTCGCCGGCGTTTTTATCGGTCTTTATATTTTCTCTGCCAGCGATGAGATTCAACGCTGGTACTCCAAGTATGAAGAGCTGCTTTTGTGGCTGGATGACAAGGTTGTTTCGATAGGATATAATGAGCTTATTGTTCTTGCGATATTCGCCTTGTATGCTATAAAAACTTTTATTCCCTTTGCTACAATTCCTGCAATGTGTGTTATTTCAGGTATGGTTTACGATCCTCTGCCTGCACTTATAATCAATGTTATCGGTTACAGCATTATGCTTGTGCTGCGATATAAATTCGGTCAACGGTACGGCGGTGGCAACGCTTACAAACTTCTCCGCAAAAACAGTCTGAGCCGTTTGCTTATTGATTATCACGGCAACGGCAATCCGTGGGTTCTGTTTGTTCTGCGTTCAATTCCAGGTTTGCCTACCAACCCTGTCAGCCAGATTTACGGTGCAATAGGCTTCAAATTCAGCAAATATATGATTATTTCCGTTCTTAGCTTTATGCCAAAGCTTATGTCATATACGTTTATCGGTGTATATGTTTTTGATCCTCTTTCGTTCCCGTTCTTTTTGCCGATTATCTTTTTGCTTATGCTTTCAGGTATATCTATTCTTACGATAAATTCAGTCATAAACCGATATCAGAAAATACAAAATTCTCGAAAGGATGTAACATAATATGTTCAGTTACGATGTTGTTAAGAAAGGTCTTGAGGGTGTTGAGTTTGATTCCGCTCTCACTGCTCTTTACGGTGCGTCTGCTTCCGCTCAGAAGCCCCGTTATATCCGTGTTCTCAATGCTTTCGGCAATCTCTTCGGTGAGCAGACCGAAATCAGCTTCTTCTCCGCTCCCGGCAGAAGCGAAGTAGGCGGCAACCACACCGACCACAATCACGGTAAAGTTCTCGCTGCCGCTATCAATCTCGACGCAATTGCCGCAGTTTCAAAAAACGGCAAGGACGTAATCCGTCTCAAGTCAGAGGGTTACGATATGGATATGGTCGATATTACCGACCTTAAACCCAACAAGAATGAGTATTCAAAGTCCAAGGCTCTTATCCGCGGTGTTTGTGCAGGCTTTGTTGAGCGAGGCTATGAAATCGGCGGTTTTGATGCCGCAACCGCAAACGACGTTGTTTCAGGCTCAGGTCTTTCTTCTTCTGCTTCGTTTGAGGTTCTTGTCGGTACAATTCTCAACCATCTTTATAATGATGGTAAGGTCACTCCCGTTGAAATTGCACAGATTGCTCAGTATGCTGAAAACGAATTTTTCGGCAAGCCCTGCGGTCTTCTTGATCAGATGACCTGTTCCGTAGGCGGCTTTGTTTTTATGGATTTCAACGATCCTTCAAAGCCGATTATCAAGCCTGTCAAGTTCGAGTTTGAATCTTGCGGACATGCACTGTGCATTATTAACACAGGCGGCAGCCATTCTGACCTTACCGATGAATATGCAGCCGTAAAAAATGAAATGATATCAGTAGCACAGCGTCTCGGTCGCAGCTATCTGCGTGATGTTGATGAAGCACAGTTCTTCAACTCGATTGATCTTATGCGCGGCGTTGTCGGTGACAGAGCAATTCTTCGTGCAAAGCATTTCTTCAGCGAGAATGCGCGCGTTGATAAGGAAGTAGCAGCTCTCGAAAGCAAAGAATTCGGTGAATTTAAAAAGCTTGTTGTAAAGAGCGGGCAGTCATCCTATATGTATAATCAGAACGTTTTCTCCGTGAAGGATCCCATCTCACAGCCTGTTTCACTCGGCCTTTGCCTTTGTGAAGAGCTGCTTGAGGGTAAGGGCGCTTGGCGTGTTCACGGCGGCGGATTTGCAGGCACAATTCAGGCTTTTGTTCCGATTGATATGCTTGCTGATTTCAAACATCGTATGGAGCTTGTGTTCGGTCAGGGTAACTGTTTTGTTCTTTCAATCAGACCTGTCGGCGGTGTAAATGTAATATAAATTCAAACAGGGCGGTTGACCGCCCTTTTGGTTTTTGTTTGAGGTGAATAAACTTGGAAATGTTCGATATTCTTTGCGCCCTGTGCCATTCAAACGGCACTTCGGGCGATGAAGGTTCAGCGGCTTCAGTTGCGGCGAATCTTCTTGGCAGATACATGCCCGTCAGCATTGATGCAATGGGCAACGTAATAGGCGATACAGGTGTTGAAGGCAGTAAAATTCTGCTTGACGCACATCTTGATCGTATCGGTTTTGCCGTCACTTCCGTTGATGATAAGGGCTTTATAAAGGTTGCACGCGTCGGCGGAGTCGACCCCATTGTGCTTTCGGCAGCGGAGGTAACAATTCACGGTAAGCGCGAAGTGTATGGTGTTATTTCTGCAACCCCTCCTCATCTTTCCAAAGGTGACGAGAAAAAGGCAAGCAAGATAAGCGATATTGCGATTGACATAGGTATGACGAAGGCTCAGGCTGAGGAGGTTATCAGCCTTGGAGACAGAATTACAATGAACGGCAACCTTGAAAAAATGCTCGGCAATCGTGTTTGCGGTGCGGCACTTGATGACCGTTGCGGTGTTGCTTCAATTCTTCGCTGCCTTGAAATTCTCGGCGAAAAGCTTTCTTCGCTTCCCGTAAGGGTAATGTTTTCCGCTTGCGAAGAAACAGGAAGTGCAGGCGCGGTTGCAGGCAGTTTTAACGCAGCAGCTGATGAAGCGATTGCGGTTGACGTAAGCTTTGCAAAAGCCCCCGGTACGGATGAGAGTATCAAAGCAAAACTCGGTGCCGGCACGATGATAGGCTACGCACCGTCGCTCAATTTTGAAATGTCACGTAAACTTGAGGAGCTGGCGAAGAAAAATTCAATCAAATATCAGGTGGAGGTAATGGGCTCACGCACAGGTACCAATGCCGATGATATTGCCGTTTCCGCAGGCGGTAAGAAAACGGCACTTCTCTCAATCCCTCAGCGTAATATGCACACGGCTGTTGAGGTTGTAGACCTCGATGATATTGAGAGCACTGCTGCCCTTATGGCTGCTTATATTCTCAGCAGGGAGGATGTTGAAAATGCTTGAAACGATTAAAGAATTGAGCCTTATCGGCGGCACTTCCGGCAGAGAAGAAAAGGTCAGGGACTATATTATCTCAAAACTTCCCGAATCGGCTGAATATTCTGTCGATGCCATGGGCAACCTTATTGTTTTTGTGCGTGGTGCAAAGCCTGCCGCAAACAAGGTTATGCTTGCCGCTCATATGGATGAGGTTGGTATGATAGTCACATATATCACAGATGACGGTCTCATCAAGTTCTCAAACGTTGGCAGTATTGAGATATCGGCGCTTCTTGGTAAGCGCGTCAAGGTTGGCGAAAGTGAGCTTGTCGGCGTAATAGGCGTTGTGCCGATTCATCTTCGAAGAGGTGATGACGAGCTTAAGCTGCCCGAAAAGAGTTCACTTTATATCGACGTCGGTGCGGACAAAAAAGAAGAGCTTGACGGGCTTGTCGCTCTCGGAGACAAAATAGTTTTTGACAGTGAATGCGTTGAGTTCGGCTCATATCTCAAAGCAAAAGCAATTGATGACAGAGCAGGTTGCGCGATTATGCTCGATATGATTAAAAACGGTGTTGAGTACGATACGTGGTTTGCCTTTACCGTTCAGGAGGAAATAGGCTGTCGCGGTGCAGCTGCCGCCGCGTTTACCGTTGCCCCTGATTATGCGGTTGTTATTGAAACTACAACTGCCGCAGATATTTCAGGTGTCAGCGGCGAAAAAGAGGTTTGTAAGCTTGGTGAAGGTGCCGTAATTCCCTTTATGGACGGTGCCAGCGTATATAACACAAACCTCTATAAGCTTGCCTGCGCTTTGTCAAAAGAGAAAGGTTTCAGAATGCAGACAAAGACCGTTGTTGCAGGCGGTAACGATGCAAGGACAATATCCAACAGCAGAGGCGGCGTTAAAACGCTTACCGTTTCTTTTGCAACACGTTATCTGCATTCCGCATCCTGCGTTATTAATAAGGATGATATTGAGCAGATGAGACTTGCCGTAAAATATATTTCCGAGGAATTTGCAAATGCTTAAACTGATTGAAAATAAAGAAGAAGCTGAGCTTCTGAAAGAATTTTGTGCGGACAGCTTCGGCATAAACATTTTGTCTATGCTTAAAGCTTATCCTCCCGAAATGGATATATGTCGCTATTGGATTCAGATTACGGGTGAATACCTTACGGCTGCAGTGTGCAGTTATGAGGGGGAGGTCGTAATCAGCACTACTCTCAAGGCGGATTTTGAAGAACTGAGGGAGTTTCTTGATGCTCTCGGCTACAACAATATACTCTGTCAGGCAAGAGATGTTGTAAGTCTTGAGATGTTTGCCTGTGGTTGCGGTCAGGTACTCCGCAAGGAAAAAGGCGCTTCAGCTCAGGAGCAGTATGAAAAGCCCGAATCGGTATCAGACTTTGAAGAGGTGTATAAGCTGCTCGATATAAAGGGTGAATTCAATCCTTGGTTTACCGATATTTGTCGAAGAATCAATTGCGGCACAGCAGATATGCGCGTTATCAGAAAAGACGGCAAAATCGTTGCAACGGCATCACTTCTGCACATAGCAGGTGATAAGGCTGTTCTGGGGGCGGTGGCAACGGATAAGGAATATCGCGGTCAGGGTTTTGCAACAAGGCTTGTCAATTCATTCGGCGGGTACACGATTTATCTTCGCTGTCTGCCTGCTCTCAATTCGTTCTATGAACGTATCGGTTACAAGAGCGTTGACGTATGGGCAGAGATTAAAAACAGATAAGGAATATTTAAGTTATGAACAGCTTTTTTAATATTGACAGTACAATTGCGGCAGCAGGCGAGAAAGCTCTTGAGGCTGCTTCGGCATCATTTGCGAGGATTGATGAAATCCGTGCATATAATCAGGAAAAAGTGCTTGCCGCATTTATCAAGAACAGCGTAACGGAAAGCCATTTTACCGAGTCTACGGGTTACGGCTACGGAGACAGAGGCCGTGACGTGCTTGACAGTGTGCTTGCCGACTGTGTCGGTGCGGAAGATTCACTCATTCGCCATAGCCTGACCTGCGGCACACATACTCTCGGTGTTGCCCTTTTCGGTATGCTTCGTCCGGGCGATACAATGCTTTGCGTAACAGGCACTCCGTACGATACAATTCATTCCGTTATCGGTATCAAAGGCAGCGGTATGGGTTCGCTCAAGGATTTCGGTGTTAACTATAAGCAGGTTGACCTTTTACCCGACGGTACGGTTGACCTTGAAGGCATTGAAAAGGCACTTGAAGAAAAAGTTGCCATGGTATATATTCAGCGTTCGAGAGGCTATTCGCTTCGTCCCAGTCTCGGTGTTGAGGATATAGAGAAGATTGCAAAAACAGTCCGCAATAAAAGCGATGCGGTTATTATGGTTGATAACTGCTACGGCGAATTTGTTGAGTGCACTGAGCCTGTTTCTCACGGCGCGGATATTATTGCAGGTTCACTTATCAAAAATCCGGGCGGCGGTATTGCAAAATGCGGCGGATATATTGCAGGTCGTGCAGACCTTGTGGAAAAATGTTCCTACCGTATGACAACTCCCGGTCTCGGCAGAGAGGTAGGACCTTCGCTAGGTCAGACAAGAGGGCTGTTTATGGGTCTGTTCAATGCACCGCATATTGTCGGTGAAGCGCTCAAGACTGCTGTTTTTGCCGCTTCTTTGTTTGAACAGCTCGGCTACGAAACAACTCCGCACAGTTCTGAGAAGCGTGTTGACATCATTCAGGCTCTCAAGCTCTGTAACAGCGAAACTCTTGTCGCTTTCTGTCAGGGTATGCAGAAGGGTGCTCCCATAGATTCAAACGTCTGTCCCGAGCCTTGGGATATGCCGGGTTACGATAATCAGGTTATTATGTCTGCGGGTGCGTTTACCGGCGGTTCTTCAATCGAGCTTTCCTCCGATGCGCCTCTTCGTGAGCCTTTTGCCGTATGGATGCAGGGTTCGCTCAATTTTGACAGCGGCAAGGTCGGCATAATGCTTGCGGCACAGGAAATCTTCAAGAGGGGACTTCTTAAATGAGTACTTACAGATATGACGGCATAACTCCCGAAGTGCTTATGCTTCTGAGTGAAAACCGTTTCCGTAACAGCAGAGATTTTTACGAAGAAAACAAGAAGCGGATAAAAGAGGGCATAACAATTCCTCTTCAGCAGGTTATTTGCGCCCTTTCCGATACTATCGTAGAAATTGATGAGGATATTCCTATTGTGCCGCAGAAGATGGTGTCCCGTGTCAGGCGTGATACCCGTTATACAAAGGATAAGCATCTTTATAGGGAGAATCTCTGGGCGATGTTTACGAGGGATAAGCGTGCTTTGCCTCATTTTCCGTGTATGTGGTTTGAGGTTGCGCAGGACGGATATTCCGGCGGTGTCGGCACTTATTATGCTCCACCGAGGATGATGGAGCTTTACAGGCAGGAAATTGCGGCAAGCCCCGACGATTTTTACGATGCAGTAATCGTGGCAGAGAGAAGCGGCGCGGTTTTTGGCGGCGATTTTTACAAGAAGCCGAAAGACGGTTGCCCTATGGCTGTGCTTGAGCCTTATTACAACTGTAAAAGCTTGTATTTTATGTTTCATTTTCCGAATCTTAACGAGCTTTCCGACAGTGCGTTTATTGAAAAAATCAGACCTGTTTATGCTTCTTTTGCACCCTTGTATAGGTTTCTTATTACAGTTGCGGAAAAGTATTCTGCCGAGCAGATGTGAAAAAACTCATTGATATTGCATAGTTTTAATTGAAATTTGTTGACGGATTTTGAAAAATGTGCTAACATATCACTTGTTAAATTGGAAATATCTTAAGGAGGATATTTTTATGAAATTCAAGAAAACATACAAAAAGGCTTTAAGCCTTGCTTTAAGTGTTGCAATGGTTTTCACCTTTGCGGCATTCGCATCGGCTGCAGATGTTGACGTTGATTACACCATCAACAACCCTTATGCGAACGTAGATTTTGATACCTACAAAGCTTATAAGGCAGACCTTCACAGCCACACAACATTCAGCGACGGTAACGATTCTCTTCCCGAAATGACGGAGAGACATTATGAACTCGGCTTCGATATTTACGCAAGAACAGACCACAGCACAGTTTCTTACGGATATATGGCACACGATTACGTTCCTGCAATGAAGGTTCTCGGCGTTGTCAAGAATGGTATCATCGGCGGCGAAGTTCTTGCTGAAAGCGGCACTGCTGCAAACGGCAAGGCATACACTGTCACAACATCCGATGCCGGTGATGAATTCTACTCACAGGAAGGCGGACAGGAAATGCTTTCCGTTCCCTTCGGTAATGAGCAGAACGGTACTTCCTTCAACAATGCTCACGTCAACACCTGGTTTGTTGATTACGGCAACGGCAGAGTAGGC
>JAZRRT010000010.1:0-12441 GCA_045650985.1 Acutalibacteraceae bacterium
GGAAGAAGCAGAAACTATCAAAGCAATCAAAGCTTACCGATTTGAAATTCCGGAAGCATCAACAGCCAAAACAAAGCAAAAGCTTGAAGCTGTTAACAACCGCATAAAAGAGATTGAAGAAAAGATTTCAGCATTTGCAACGTATTCCGACGGTATTTCAAAAGCAATAAAAGTCTGTGAAAAAGAAATCGAGTTTGAGGTTTACTCAAGCGGTATGGCAAACGAAAGCCTTTCCGACGTAACGGTTTCATATTTTACGGGTTACGTTGAAGAAGAAAACCTTGATTGCCTTAAAACTACGGCAAAAGAAAACGCCTGGGGTCTTCTTATTGAAGAACCCACGGAAGAAGACAACGTTCCCACAAAGCTGAAAAACAACAGATTTGTCAGCCTTATTTATCCGCTTACCGATTTTCTCGGCACAGTACCCGGATACTTTGAATATGACATTTCGGGTTGGTTCCTCGGTTTCATTCTGATCTTTTTCGGAATTATCTTCGGTGACGGCGGCTACGGTATTCTCATCACCGCAGGCGCGGGAGTAATGATAGTCAAGTCATTGATTTCCAAAAAGAAAGTATCCCCTGCTTTCCTGCTTGTAGGATTGCTCGGAATTTCAACGATTCTTTGGGGAACACTGACCTGCACCTGGTTCGGTCTTTCCCCCGAACAGATTCCGGAATTGCTCCGCAAGCTGTCAATACCCGTTATTTCCAACGTCTATGCCGACAGAATCTGGTATCCGCCATGGACAAACGGTGAGGCAGGACTTACAACAGCGCAGAACCTGCAGATTTTCTGCTTCTCGCTTGCTCTCGTACAGCTTACGGTTGCACACATAAAGGTTGCCGCACGCAACAGAAAATCCGTCAGGATTCTCGGCGACATCGGTTCGATAATGCAGCTTTTCGGCATCTTTTACGTTGTGCTGAGCTTTGTTGTAAACGCTCAGGTTTTTCCGTTCGGACTGGTGATAGGCGGTATTCCGATAGGTACGGTTGCGCTTGTACTCGTGCTTGCAGGTTTCGTTATGAGCTTTGTATTTTCAAACTATAACGGAAGCATTATCAAATCAGTTCTTGCAAGCCTCAAAAACATTGTTTCCGTTCTGCTCGGCGTTGTAAACGTTTTCTCGGATATTGTTTCTTATATCCGTCTTTGGGCTGTCGGTCTCGCAGGCGCGGCAATTTCCGCAACAGTCAACGAGCTTGCAAGCCCGTTGCTCGGCAACTTTTTGTTTGCGATTATTGCGATTGTGCTTCTCGTATTCGGTCACGGACTCAATATGATACTGAATATTCTTTCGGTTATCGTTCACGGCATACGACTGAATACGCTTGAATTCTCATCGCACCTCGATATGTCCTGGAGCGGACATAAATTCAAACCCTTTAAAGAACAAATTGAAGAATAAGGAGAATTATTATGAATTTCGGACAGTTAGCAACAGCTTTGGCAATGGGTATTGCCGCTATCGGCTCTGCAATCGGTATCGGTATTGCAGGTCAGGCATCAATCGGTGCTTGGAAAAAGTGCTATATGAACAATAAGGCAGCCCCCTTCATTCTTACCGTTTTTGCGGGTGCTCCCCTTACACAGACCATTTACGGTTTCCTTCTTATGCAGCAGATGAGCTCTGCAACAGCAGATCCCGCTTTCCTTCTCGGTCTCGGTATTGCTTCAGGCGCTGCAATGGCAGTTTCCGCCGTCGTTCAGGGTAAGGCAGGTGCAGCAGGTGCAGATGCTCTTGCCGAAACAGGAAAAGGTTTCTCACAGTACATCACCGTTGTCGGTCTTTGCGAAACGGTTGCTCTTTTCGCACTCGTTTTCAGTATGGTTGCTCTCGGATAAATCCACCTCAAAAAAAGTTATAACCTGTTAATTAAATAAAAACCTCTTGTATGAATCAAGTGTTCATGCAAGAGGTTTTTTGTTTGACAACCACCGTGAAAATGCTATAATGATAAAAAACTACAAGGGGATGAAAAAATGTTTCCACGAATAATTGCCGTGCTGCTGAGCTTCTTTTCCGCTTTCAGCGCTCCCTTTTCACTGCTTTTTTCAGAAGTCGAGCTTAAAAGTGAGCTTGCAAAAGGCAACTATGAAAGTCCTTATATTACAAGACCGCTCGAAAGCATAACGATCAACGGTGTATCACTTGAAGAATACTGCATAACCGTGTCTGATTCCGACAACGCGCTGTATTCAAATGCCGCACAAACCCTTTGCGACGAGTTTTATAAGGTTTGCGGCATAAAAATACCCACCAACGAAAAGACTGACGACAAAGCCTTTGTGATTAACAAAGACCTGAATGATGATGACAGCTTCAGCTTTAAAGTTGAAAACGGCAAGGTTTACATCACAGGCAGCAAAACCGCAGGTATTTCAAGAGGTATCTCCGCTTTTGCGGATGAAGTTCTCGCAGAGGCTCAAGGCTCATTCAACCTCGAAGACGGATATGAATTTACCAAAGTTTTCACAGACTTCGTAACGTATGAGCAGTTCGGTGCTGTCGGCGACGGCAAAACGGATGACTTTGACGCTGTTGTGAAAACCCATGAATATGCAAACGAAAACGCTCTGAGCGTATTTGCAAACGAAACGGCTACGTATTACATCGGCGGTGCAAACAAAACAGCTAAGATTATGACCGACACAAGCTGGTCAACCGCACGTTTCATAATAGATGACACTAATGTTGAAAACAGAAGCGCCTGGGTATTTAACATTGCGCCCTCCAAGAGCGCGATAAACATAACGGACAAGATTTCGCCACTCAAAGCCGATGCACTCAATATCGGCACAACACTTGAAGAAGAAAGCCTTGTAGTACTTACGGATTCAAACGTAAAGCGCTATATACGCAAAGGTGCAAATCAGAATTCGGGCAGCAACCAGTCTGACGTTATCCTTGTCGATAAAAACGGAAATATTTCGCCCGATACTCCCCTTATTTGGGACTTTGATGCAGTTACATCAGCTACCGCCTACCCTGCCGACACTCAGCCATTGACGATAAAAGGCGGCAGATTCACAACCATTGCAAACAATGCCCCCTCGGAATATAACTATTACGCAAGAGGAATTGTTGTAAAGCGTTCCAATACGGTTATAGACGGTCTTTATCACGACATTGAGAACGAAGGTAAAACAGGCTCACCCTACTCCGCTTTCGTAAGCCTTTCCTGCTGCGCTGACGTAACGGTCAAAAACTGCACCTTCACGGGACACAAAAAGTATTCGACCATCGGCTCGGCAGGCACTTCGGTAACAATGGGCACGTATGATATAGGAGCGGCAACCGCAGTAAACGCTAAGTTTATAAACTGCAAGCAGACAAATGACATCACCGACGGTGATTACTGGGGCATTGCAGGCACAAACTACTGCAAAAATCTTGTTTATGACGGCTGTGCTTTTTCGCGATTTGACGCTCATCAGGGCGTGCTCAACGCAACTGTTATCAACTCCGTGCTCGGTCACCACGGGATAAAGCTTATCGGCAACGGAACGGCACTTATTGAAAACACAACCGTATTGTCAGACAGCTTTGTTGACCTGCGTGAGGACTACGGCTCAACCTGGAACGGCGAGCTTATCATCCGTAACTGCAAGTTCTATCCGACGGGTATAGAAAGCCACATTATAAAGGCAACAAACTCAGAAGACCACGACTTCGGCTACACCTGCCATCTGCCCGAAAAAATTGAAATTGACGGCTTATTCGTGCACAGAATAGGCACTAACCACCTTTTCACCAAGGTTAACCCAAACCACAAATCCGAATCATACACGGCAGAACACCCCGTTGTCACGCCCAAGGAAATAACGGTCAAGGATTTCACCTGCCTGTTCTTCGGCGGTCTCGAAGTTTCAAAAAACAAAGCGATGTTTGACGTTGAAATATCATAGTAACAGCTTATATCAGACAAACATTAACCCCGATATGCACAGCGCATATCGGGGTTAAATTTGTTTTATTGCCGTTTATTTTTCAAGTGCATAGTGTCTGATATTGACAGAAATCAGCTTGTCGTAATCTGCAACGTGGATAAATGAACCGTCTTCCATCGGATAAACGGTAAGTCCCTCTGCTTCGTGGTCACGCCCGCTGACAGTTCTTTCAAAAAGATTTTTGACCTCACCCGTTTTGACATCAACCGTCTGAACAATCTCCGTTGCCGAACCTCTTACGTCGTAAGACATATAGAGAAGTCCGTCATAATATTCAGCACCCTGGATTCTGTCAACAGGCTGAGAAAGCATAATCTTGTGAGAAAAAGACATATCCTCAAGATTGTAGGCAAGTATGCAATCCGTTTCGTGGAAAGGAGACGTATAGAGATAACCGTTGTCGGCATCGACTGCACAGTAAGGAATACCGTCATCAAGATATTCTGTGCCGAGGTCGTAATACTCACCGGTATACTCGAGCGTTTCAGCATCGTAGATAAGAATAAGATTGTACGTATCGGTTTCATCTTCCGTTGCGGCATAAATCTTGCCGTCGTAATAGCTGATACCGCCGATATGGTCGCTATTGTACTTTTCTTTAATATCCTTCGGAATTGCAAAATGAGTGTAAGCAACTCTCTCAAAGCCGTCAACCGTCCATTTTGCCATACCGACAAGGTCAAGCGCAGAAATTGAACCCGCTGTGTAGTAGTATTCACCGTCCGTGGTGATACCCTGACTCATAAGAAGCGCTCTGTCGAGAGTAAACTTGTCTGTTCTGACAAGTTCGGCATTAGGTGAGCAAGTGATGTCGCCGCCGTTTATAACGCCCGAAAGCATAATTATAAACGCACTGAAAACTGCCCAGCCGGGATAAAGAACCGATTTGATGATATTCCAGATAAACATTTTGTTTCCTCCGTTACTTTATTACTGGTCTGTACGGCATTGGTATCAAACCGCAAAACGTATGGTTCTGCGCCCGAAAGCATCACAGCCGAACTGAAGTGATATTTATAAATTAGCATTTTATTACGTGATTGTCAACAAGTTAAAAAGCACACGCCTTAATTCAGCGTGTGCTTTTCGCTTATTTTGTTATCGGCAACTTCTCTTTGCATTCCTGTTTTACGGTTTTACGGGCAATTCGCGGAATATCGATAATTTTGAACACGAGAGAGTTAAGCAACTTGTTTGAGAGAATCAACGTTGTGATTAACGCAAGCGGGAAAATTACCCATATCATCTGCTCACCGACATCTTCGATTCCGTAGCCGAACATTTCGAATATCGTGTAGATTATATACATTACCAGATAGTGGAAAATATATACGGAAAGTGTATACTGACCGAGCTTTGCAATACGACCTTTGCCGATTTTGTTAGGTGTAATAATAATGAAACACATACACAAAACAGCAGAAACCGTACAGCACGCAAGGCGGATAAGCGGACCGTAGGGAGCAAGCTCCTCACCGAGCTTGACGTAGGGATGCTGGAAAACATAAATCGGTCTGAGTACGTAAAGATCCTTGAAAGAAAAGACAACCAGGACAAGAACACCGATAATCGCAAGTGCAAAAACCTTTTTAACTGCACCTTTGCTGAATTTTTCGAGCTTTTTGGGGTCCATACAGTAACCTGCATAGTAAAACGGATACAGCACGATAATTCTTGAAAGGACAAAGAGATTGTTTATATCCTCATCATAACCCGCAAAAAGGCTGAGAAGCACGGCAAAAACAAGCACATACGCCGGTTTGAACCTGCTTGTGAATACGGTTACCGTTGCGAAAACAAATAACGCAAACATAAACCAAGCAATTCCTGATTCCTTCAAAACAAAAAATCTGAACTTCTGGAGAAATATTGCATCATACGCAAAAGCCAGCAACTTGGAAACAAAGTACAGCACCAAATACCCGAGTATTTTATCCCATCTTCTGTTGTCAACCATACGCTTGGAGAAAAGACCTGAAATAAAGATAAACAGCGGCATATGGAAAGTGTAGATGAGCAGGTACAGACTTTGTGTAAATTCATTTTCTGATGCGTGAACGTCAGCAAAATGGCCGAGAACAACACAAAACATCAAAAAAAGCTTGAGCAAATCCCATTTTTGAATACGGTTAACCATTTTAAACCACCTTAAAATCGCTTTTGCAACAGAACAAATAATCCGGAATTCAGATTATTGAACAAATAAGCATCCACTTACCTAACTCATTATACTGTCCAAGCAAAAAATGTCAAGAAAATCATACAAACGTCAACACTTGTTATTTCGGCTTGTATGTGTTATCATCTGTCTGACTTATCATCGGGCGGTGAAAATAATGTTTGAAGAGCTTCTGCAAACCGAATCAAGCTGGGAATATCTTAAAGCTTCCTCCTTGCCGATTGCCGTTTACGGCACAGGTAACGGAGCAGACCGCGTGTTCAACGAGTTTGAAAAGCTCGGAATTGAAGTATCTGCGGTAATTGCAAGCGACGGCTTTGTAAGAAGCCGCACATTTCACGGATTTGAAGTTAAATCCGTTTCACAGGCCGAGGTTGAATTTCCGGATTTTGTAGCGGCACTCTGCTTTGCAAGTCCTTTACGGCAGGTAAGGGAAAACATAATAAACCTTTCTCAAAGGCACAAGGTGATTATGCCGTCCGTACCCGTTTTCGGTGATAACGTTTTTAACAAAGAGTTTCTGAAAGATAATCTTGACGCCGCAGAAAAGGCATATTCCCTGCTCTGCGATGAGCAATCCAAAAAAGTATTCGAAAGCATTATCAGATTCCAGATTACAGGCGATTTAAACTGCTGTTTTAACTGTGAAAGCCCGAAAGATGAAGCTTTTGCCATACTTAATCTTGGTGAAAACGAGCGATTTCTTGATCTGGGGGCATACCGTGGGGACACGGTTGAAGAATTTTTGCAGTATGCTGTTTCCCACGAAAGAATCGTCGCTGTTGAGCCTGACAGAAGAACGTATAAGAAGCTTGAAACCGCCTGCAAAGAAATACACAGCTGCACAACAATCAACAGTGCGATATGGTCACACAACTGCATACTGAGATTCGATGAAAACAAAGGCAGAGGCGCAAGCGCAAAGGCAGAAGGCAGAGAAACAGATGCAATATGCGCAGACAGTATTTTTGAAAAATTCGGCTCTTTCACATACCTCAACGTTGATATAGAGGGTGCTGAAAGCCGAATGCTTGCGGGCGCTGCAAAGGCTTTGGCAAGCAAACCGAAGCTATGTGTGGCGGCATATCACAGAAGCGAAGACATTTTCAAACTCATAAACAGCATAAACGCATTAAATCCCGAATATAAAATTTTCCTTCGGCATCATCCGCACATTTCTTTTTGGGACACCAACATTTACTGCATATAAAAATTTCTGCAAAACATAATACTCAGATAACGGAGAGCAAACTATGGAATACAAACGAACGTTAAAAGAAAACTGGAAAGCCAAATGGATATGGCTCAAGGAAGAAGAAGCGGGCAAAAACGTATGGATTTGCTTCAATAAAACAATCAAAGCCGACACCGTGCCCGACAAGCTTACGGCAAACATTGCTGCCGAAAACAAGTATTGGCTTTACATAAACGGTGAATGCGTAATCCGTGAGGGCGGATTAAAGCGCGGTCCCTCCCCCACAGGCTGTTATTTTGATGAGGTTGATATAGCAAAACACCTCATTGAAGGTGAAAACCTTATAAGCGTGCTTGTATGGTACTGGGGAAACGAAGCAAGCTACTCAAGCACGGATGCAGGTCAGGGAGGTCTGCTTTTTGAAGCGGAGTGCGAACACTTTTCGATTCTTTCCGACAGCAGTTGGAGCGCTGTCAAAAATCCTGCTTTTCTTGAAGATAACGGCAAACTGAAGCCGAATTACAGACTGCCTGAAAGCAACGTTTACTACGATGCACGCAAAGAAAATGAAGGCTGGAACAAACCCGGTTACAACTTCAAAAAATGGTCAAAGGCAGAAGAATATGCCTTTGGCGGCGAAGGCTGTTGGGGCGAAACGTACAGCAGAGATATTCCGCAGTTCAAGGATTTCGGACTCAAAGACTATGAAAACAGCAAGGAATACGAAGGAAAATCATATCGTATCAAGAAAAAAATCACACTCAGAATCCCCTACAACGCTCAATTAACCCCTTACCTCGAGGTTGATGCGAAAGCAGGCAAGAAAATCGTTATAACAACCGAAAACACCTGTTTGGGTTCGGTTCACAGCACATACGTAACCAAAAGCGGTGTGCAGAAATTCGAATCACCTGCCTGGTTCAACGGTGAAAGAATAACCTATGAAATACCCTCGGACGTTAAAATAGTAAGCCTGAAATACAGAGAGAGCGGATACAACACCGAATTTTGCGGTAGCTTCACCTGCGACAACAGCGATATGAACGCACTCTGGCAAAAAGCACTGCGCACGCTTTACGTCACGATGCGCGATAACTTCATGGACTGCCCTGACAGAGAAAGGGCGCAATGGTGGGGCGACGTTACAAACGAAATGATGCTCACGGTTTACTCACTTTCATCCTCGTCTTACAACCTCTACCGCAAGGGTGTGAGCACAATGCTTTCGTATATCGACCCGAAAACAAAGGTTTTGCAGACCGTTGTGCCCATAAAGAACGATTATTTTGAGCTTCCCTGCCAGCAACTTGCAGGAGTCGGCGGTTTATGGATTTACTATACTTACACAGGAGATACGGATTTTATCCGTTCTGTTTACAAAGCCGCAGTTGACTACGTCAACCTTTGGAATATAAGCGAAAGCGGACTTGTAGAGCACAGAAAAGGCTCGTGGGACTGGAAAGATTGGGGCGATAAAATCGACGTTTCTCCCCTTGAGAATGCTTGGTATTACTACGCAATGTCTGCCGTAAAAAATATGGCTGAACTGCTTGGTGACACAGAAACCGCAAATGAATTTGACATCAGAATCAAATCTCTTTACACAGCGTACCAAACACTCTGGACGGGTGAAGGATACAAGAGTCCCGAAAACGACGGCTATGACGACAGAGGCAACGCGGTTGCGGTGCTGTCGGGCTTATGCGGCGAAGAAAAATACAACAAAATAAAAAAGATTCTTTTCGGCACAAGAAACTCGAGCCCGTATATGGAGCATTACGTGCTTGAGGCGCTTTGCGATATGGGCGAATTTGAGCTTGCGGAAAAGCGTATGTGCGAAAGATACGACGAGATGATAAAGACGGATTATTCCACACTGTGGGAAAACTGGGTAAGGTTTGACGGCACGTCGAATCACGCCTGGTCGGGTGGTCCGCTTGTTGTTATGAGCAAGCATATCGCAGGCATAAAACCGCTCACGGCGGGATACGAAAAAATTATGATTAATCCGCAGTACAGCCTTCACAACCAAATTTCCTGCACAGTGCCCACAATAAAAGGAAACATAGTATTCAACTATACGCTTACCGACGGAAAAGCTGTTGTTAACCTCGAGTATCCCGAAACTTCACAGCTTGTTCTCCGCGTTCCCGAAAATGCAGACGTAAGGGTTAACGGAAAAGTAACCTTCGCTGACGGCAATACAATAACAATGTAAAAAAATCAGCACACATTCCGTTTTTTGGAATGTGTGCTTTGGTTTTTATGAAAACTGTGAATTATAGAGAGTGCTGTAAAATCCGCCAAGCTCAATCAGCTCATCGTGTGTACCCTGCTCTGTAATTTCGCCGTCTCTCACAACGAGAATTGTGTCAGCATTCTGTATGGTAGAAAGACGGTGAGCAATAACAAAACACGTTCTGCCTTTCATCAGGTCATTCATTGCATCCTGAATACGGATTTCTGTACGCGAATCGACATTTGAAGTTGCTTCATCGAGGATGAGCATAGGCGAATCGGAGAGAAAGGCACGGGCGATAGTAATAAGCTGACGCTGACCTTTTGAAATATTGACGCCGTCATCGGAAAGCACGGTATCGTAACCTTGCGGCAGACTTTCGATATAGCTGTCGATTCTTGCTGCCTTTGCCGCCGCCTTAACCTGCTCCATCGTGGCATTTTCCTTGCCGTAGACTATATTTTCGTATATCGTGCCGTAAAACAGCCACGTATCCTGAAGCACCATTGTAAACGCAAGCCTCAAATCCGAACGCTTGATTTTGAGCGCAGGCACACGGTCTATGCGTATTTCACCCGACTGCGGATCATAAAATCGCATAAGGAGATTTATAATAGTGGTTTTTCCCGCTCCCGTAGGTCCTACAATTGCAACCGTTTTACCTTTGGGCGCAGAGAAAGATACGTCTTTGAGAATCGTCTTTTCGGGCGTATAACCAAACGTAACCCCGTCGATTTCAGCATCGCCTTCAACGGACTTCATATCTATCGCATCAGGCAAATCAAGCGGCTCGGGAGCTTCGTCGAGGATTCTGAAAACGCGCTCTGCCGCAGAAAAAGCAGACTGAAACTCGTGCAGAATATTTGAAAACTCGTTTATCGGACCTGCAAATTTACGGGAGTACTGAACAAACTGGGCAACTCCGCCCAGAGAAATAAAGAATGCCGTGCCTGCCGCAACTGCTCCGCTTTGGGAATACATATAAAGGATTCCGCCGAAAATTGCCACAAGAGCTATTGAAACGTTGTTGATAAGGTTGATTGTCGGAAAAAGCATTGCCGCATTGTATTCGGCATTATAATAGGCATCCATTGCTTCCTCATTGCGCTTATTAAAGCGCTTTGATATAACTTCCTGCCTGCCGTACACCTCAATTGTTCTTGCGCCTGAAAGCATTTCCTCCGCATAGCCGTTAAGTTCACCGTATTTTTTGGACCTTGCACGGAACAAGGGTCTCACCTTCAAGGAGCGATAACGGGTAAACAAAAGCGAAACGGGCACGGTGAAAACAAATATCAGAATCATTACTTTTGAGATATTCCACATAAAAATCAGCGAGCCGACAACCGTATATACGCTTGTCATTACCTGAACAAGATCGTGTGACAGCGTACCGTTAATCGTATCTATATCGTACGAAAGATGGCTGATAATGTCGCCCGTGGCGTGCGTATCAAAATAACCTACGGGCAGAGTATTAAGCTTTTCAAACAGCTCTTTTCGCATCTTATAAGTGATTTTCTGGCTCAGATGAATCATAATCACAGCAAGAACATAAGAAAGCACAGCTGAAAGCACATAGCACACAACCATTTTGATAACGTTTTCCCAAACTATCGGGAAATTCACGCCGCCGACCGCCTCAATAGCATCAATTGCCGCACCTGAATATCGGGGGCCAAGCAACGAGAGTTGGTTTGACAGCAGCGTAAAAACAACGGCAGGAATAAAAAGGTGCCATTGTGCGATTACGTACTTGCCGAGTCGGAGCATAATGCCCTTATTATCTCTTTTGCGGGGAGCGTTTTCTTCTTTGATTTTACTCAATGAAGGCACCTCCCATCTGTGACTGGCTTATTTCGCGGTATTCGGTGCAATTTTCAAGAAGATACTCGTGTTTACCCTGTCCGATAACCCTGCCGTCATCGATAACTATGATATGGTCACAATTTTTTACGGAGCTTACGCGCTGTGCCACGGTAATAACGGTTGAAGCTGACATATCCGCATCAAGCGCTCGTCTCAGATTTGCATCCGTTTTGTAGTCGAGAGCCGAAGACGAATCGTCAAGAATCAGTATTTCGGGTTTGGACGCTATTGCCCTTGCAATAAGAACTCTCTGGCGCTGACCGCCTGAAAGATTTGTTCCTTTTGATGAAAGCTGATGGTCATATCCATCCGAAAATGCGCTTATAAACTCGTGAGCCTGTGCTGTTTTTGCGGCAGTGATTATATCCTCTTTCGGAATATCTCTGCCGAAACGGATGTTTTCTTCTATTGTGTCGGCATAAACAAAATCATTCTGCAGTGCAACACCGAACATCGAGCTAAGCTCATCACGGCTATATGATTTTATGTTTTTGCCGTTGATTCTGATTTCACCTGACTGCGGCTCATAGAAACGCACAAGCAGCTTTATAAAAGTTGATTTACCGCTGCCCGTTGAGCCTATGATGCCGAGCCGCTCGCCTTTTCGGAGAGAAATGCTGATATTTTCCAGATTGCTCTTCTTGCCTAAATACGAAAAAGAAACGCGGTCAAACTCAATGTGTAATCCGTTGTTTTCACGGTTATCTTCAACAATTTCAAACCTGTCGGGAGTTTCAAGCACCTGCGATATTCTGCCTGCCGATGCCGCACACTTCGTATACATAACAAACATTCGCGAAAGCGACATCATAGCCATTGAAATAAGCGTAAAATACTGCATAAAAGCAATAACCGTTGCAGGTGAAGACGTGCCGTTTGTAACTTTTACGGCGGCAACGGCGACAACTGCGGCGATGCCGAGATTCATAAGCAGAGTCATTGAAGGATTGACAATGCCCATTATCGTGCGCGCGTGCCTGTCCTGCTTTGAAAGAGCGGCAT
>JAZRRT010000011.1:0-4521 GCA_045650985.1 Acutalibacteraceae bacterium
GCTTTGCCGTTTATGTCGATGTGCTTGAGCTTTATGCAAAACACGAGAAGGAATACGACGTTGACGTTATGCTCTGCTATGACGACAGCGTAACACCCGTGCAGATTGCCGAAAAGGCATCTGAATATACTTCAGTCGGCAAGAGCGTAAAGGTTATGTCCTACGTTCCCGACGGTCTCAAGTATAAGCAGCTTGTCAATTTTTCAAAGAAAGGGGATAGTGTGAACGATGGAATATCTTAACATTGCACTGCCTAAAGGCAGACTCGGCGAAAAAGTATACGAAATGTTTGAAAAAATCGGTTACGGCTGTCCCGCAATCCGTGAGAAAAACAGAAGTCTCATATTTGAAAACGAAGAAAACAAGGTCAGATATTTCTGGTCCAAGCCTTCCGACGTAGCAATCTATGTCGAGAGAGGTGCGGCAGATATCGGCGTTGTCGGCAAAGATATTCTTCTCGAATACGAACCGGACATATACGAGCTTCTTGATATGAATATAGGCAAATGCCGTATGTGTGTTGCCGCTAAGAATAATTTCCGCGACAATTCGGAGAAGACGCTTCGTGTTGCAACAAAGTTTGTCAATATTGCGCGTGCCCACTACGACAAGAAAGGCAGAGACATCGAAATCTGCAAGCTCAACGGCTCGATTGAGATTGCACCTATCCTCGGTATGACTGACGTTATCGTCGATATCGTTGAAACAGGTACAACACTCAAGGAGAATAACCTTGAGGTTATCGAGTCCATAGTGCCTATCAGCGCAAGGCTCGTTGCCAATAAAGCGAGTACAAAATTCAAAAATGAGCAGATTGCGGATATCCGCAGAAAGCTTGCAGAGGTAATAGAAAATGATTAAGATTTATGAAAGCGGTCTGAGAACAGAAGATATATTCGACCGCAGTGAAGAAAAAAATACGGTAGGCGATATTGTTGCTGACATTATTGCAAACGTCCGCAAAAACGGTGATGCCGCACTCAAAGAATATTCAGCCAAGTTTGACGGTGCAGAGCTTGACAGCCTTGAGGTTACCGAGCAGGAGATTGAAGTTGCTTTTTCAGCTCTTGAGCCGGATTTCATCGAGGTTATAAAAGAAGCGGCTGAAAACATTCACGAATTTCACCGTCACCAGATAAAAACGGGTTTTGTTATTACACCGCGCGACGGTGTTGTGCTCGGTCAGCGCGTTATTCCGCTTGAGCGTGTCGGTCTTTACGTGCCCGGCGGCACAGCCAGCTATCCTTCATCCGTTCTTATGAACTGTATTCCTGCCAAGCTCGCAGGTTGTGATGAGATTGTTATGGTAACTTCTCCCTCCAAGGACGGAAGCATCAAGCCCGCAATCCTTGTTGCTGCAAAGATTGCAGGTGTTGACCGTATATTCAAGGTCGGCGGCGCACAAGCAGTTGCCGCTCTCGCTTACTCAACCGAAACGATTCCGCAGGTTGATAAAATTGTCGGACCGGGTAACGTTTTTGTTGCTGAAGCTAAGCGTCAGGTTTTTGGCACGGTTGCAATTGATATGATTGCAGGGCCGAGTGAAATCCTCGTTATTGCCGACGGCACTTGCAACCCGAAATACGTTGCAGCAGATATGCTCTCTCAGGCAGAACACGACAAAAATGCAAGCGCAGTTCTCGTAACTGACAGCATTGAGCTTGCAAAAGCGGTAAGTGATGAGCTTGAGGTTCAGATTCCTCAGCTTTCCCGTGCGGAAATTGCCCGTGTATCCGTTGATAACAACGGTAAAATCATCGTTGTAGATGATCTTAATAAGGCTGTTGAGATGTCCAACGCAATTGCTCCCGAGCATCTCGAGGTGTGCGTTGACAGACCGTTTGACCTTTTACCGCAGATTCGTAACGCAGGTTCGGTTTTCCTGGGAAAAAATTGTCCCGAAGCGCTGGGCGATTATTTTGCAGGCCCCAACCATACACTTCCCACAAGCGGTACGGCACGCTTCTCAAGTCCTCTTTCTGTTGATGACTTTGTTAAGAGATCTTCATTTATTTCTTATTCTCAGTCAGCACTTGAGGGCGTATATGAAAAAATAGATGCCTTTGCACAAAAAGAAGGCCTTCAGGCACACGGCAAGTCAGTTACAGTAAGATTTGAAGATTAATTTTTCGGAGAACGCACTATGAGCAGATTTTTCAGCAGAAGGTTTGATACCCTTGCAGCCTACACTCCGGGTGAACAGCCGCAGGATCAGAACTACATAAAACTCAACACAAATGAATCGCCGTTTGAGCCTTCGCCCGATGTTTTGCAGGCCCTGAACAATACCGAGGTTGCTAAACTCAGGCTGTATTCCGACCCCGAGTGCAAATGTACCGTCAAAGCGGTAGCGGATTATTGCGGGGTTGAAAGCAAAAACGTTGTCCTTGGTAACGGCTCCGATGAGATTCTTTCGTTTATTTTTCAGGCTTATTGCGATAAGGATACTCCCGTTGCGTATCCGGACATAAGCTACGGCTTCTATTCCGTTTTTGCACAGCTTTACGGTATCGAATCACAGGTGATTCCGCTCAAAGAGGATTATTCGCTGTGCGTTGATGATTATTGCGGGCTGAACAAAACGATTGTGATTGCAAATCCCAATGCACCTACCGGTATGGCAATAAGTCTTTCGGATATTGAGAAAATTCTTCTTTCAAATCCCGATAATATCGTTGTTATCGATGAAGCTTACGTTGATTTCGGTGCGGAAAGTGCGGTAGGTCTTACCAAGAAATACAATAATCTCATCGTTGTTCAGACCTTCTCAAAATCCCGTCAGCTTGCAGGTGCAAGGCTCGGCTTTGCCGTTGCACACGAGGATATAATTACCGATCTTAACACAGTGCGTTTTTCAACCAATCCTTACAATATCAACCGTCTGACTCTGCTTGCAGGTGAAGCGGCAATAAAAGACACCGATTATTTCGAAACCACAAGAAACCGTATAATTGCAAACCGTGAATATACCGCCTGCGAACTCAGAAAACGCGGATTCAGAGTGCTTGATTCAAAAGCTAACTTCCTCTTTGCCGCTCACGAAACAGCGGCAGGTGAGTCACTCTATAAGGCTCTTAAGGCGGACGGAATTCTTGTGCGCTACTTTAATAAACCGAGGCTTTCCGATTTCCTGCGTATTACCGTAGGCACAAAAGAACAGATGGAAGCCTTGCTTGATTCACTTGATAAAATTCTTGACCGAAAGGATGATGAAGATGCGTAAAAGCGAAATTAAAAGAAACACGGCCGAAACTCAGATTGAGCTGAGTCTCAATCTCGACGGCAGCGGTAAATGCTCAATCGATACAGGTTGCGGTTTTCTCGACCATATGCTGACTCTTTTTGCAAGGCACGGCAGATTTGACCTTACGGTAGTATGTAAGGGCGATACTCAGGTTGATTATCATCATACAGTTGAAGATATCGGCATCTGCCTTGGTCAGGCGTTTGCCTGCGCGCTCGGCAATATGGCAGGCATCAGACGTTACGGCGACATCATTCTTCCGATGGATGAATCACTTGTTATGTGTGCTGTGGATATTTCCGGCAGAGCACATCTTAGCCTTGACTTGGGTGACATTAATCCCAAAGTGGGCGATTTTGATACGGAGCTTGTTTCCGAGTTTTTGCTGGGCTTTGTTCGTAATGCAAAGATGACGCTTCACGTCAAGCTTCTTTACGGTTCTAACACACATCATATAATTGAGGGCAGCTTCAAAGCGTTAGCCCGTGTGCTTGCCAATGCTGTAAGCATAGATGAAAAATATATCAACGAAATTCCGTCTACCAAGGGAGTGCTTTAATTTTGCTCGCAATTATTGATTATGGTGTCGGCAATATCTTTTCGCTGTGTTCTTCATTCAAGTTTATAGGCGAAGATGTTGTGCTGACCAACGATAAAAAAATCATTGATTCCTGTTCGCATATTATTCTGCCGGGTGTCGGAGCGTTTGCCGATGCAAAGCGTAAGCTCGATGAGAGCGGTATGTCTGACGTTGTCAGGGAGCAGGTTAAATCCGGTAAACCGCTTATGGGTATCTGCCTGGGTATGCAGATGCTTTTTGACAAAAGCTATGAATACGGTGAACATGACGGCTTGGGCCTTGTTTCGGGTAATGTAAGACCTATTTCAGATGTAATTCCTCCCGAGCTCAAAATTCCGCATATCGGTTGGAACGCTCTTGAGTTTACCTCTGACAGCAAGCTTTTCAAATACATCAAAAACGGTGACCACGTATATTTTGTTCATTCATTTTATGCAGCTGACTGTGCTGCGGATACAATTGCCGTTTCAGAGTACGGTGCATCGCTTACTGCCGCAGTTGCAAAGGATAATGTCTACGGCTGTCAGTTCCATCCCGAAAAAAGCGGTGATGTCGGTATGAACATTTTAAAGGCTTTCTGTGAGTTATAAGAGGTGAATCCTGATGAAACTTTTTCCCGCTATTGATTTAAAAGATAAGCAGGTTGTTCGCCTTTATAAAGGCGATTACAATCAGATGACGGTTTACGGCACAAATC
>JAZRRT010000012.1:0-5686 GCA_045650985.1 Acutalibacteraceae bacterium
TTAATGTTGTATTTCTTAGACTGCATTGTCTGGGGATTAAGAGCGCAGCGTGAAAGACCCATAGTGTCTGTAAGATCCTGAGTATTTGCATGACCCTTAGATGACGAGAAATTGAAGCAAGCGCTGTGGCAACAGATACAAGGCTTGATATCCTCGATTCTGTCTTCGATGATCTTTGTGATCCACTCGGGGTCTGTAAGGAACTGACGAGCAACACCTACACCGTCAATTTTGCCATCTGCAACAGCCTGAGCGCCTACGTCGGGCTCCATACGGCCTGCGCATACAACGGGAATGTCAACACAGGTCTTGATGTGAGCAACGTCGTCAAGGTTGCAGTTCTGGGGCATATACATAGGCGGATGTGCCCAGTACCATGAATCGTAAGTACCGTTGTCAGCATTGAGCATATCGTAACCTGCATCCTGAAGGTATTTTGCTGCCTTCTCGGATTCAGCCATTGCACGACCGACCTCAGTGTATTCTTCGCCGGGCATTGCGCCTTCGCAGAAGCCCTTCATTTTTGACTCAACGGAGTAACGGAGAGATACGGGATAATCGTCGCCGCAAGCTTCCTTGATTGCTTTTACAACCTCAACTGCAAAACCGTATCTGTTCTCAAAGCTTCCGCCGTATTCGTCGGTACGCTTGTTGAAGAACTCGATAGCGAACTGGTCGAGAAGGTAGCCTTCGTGAACAGCGTGAACTTCAACACCGTCAACGCCTGCGTCACGGCAGAGCTTTGCTGTTTTTGCAAAAGCTTCGATGATTTCGTGAATCTGCTCTTTTGTCATTTCGGGGCACTCGATATCGTGAGCCCAGCGAGAGGGCTGCGGGCTGGGAGAAGCCAGCTCGTGAGAAGTGTCGAGAATCGGCTTGATAAGAGCACGTGTGAATTTATTTTTGTGAAGGGGTGCAACAAGCTCGGTGATAGCCCATGAACGGCCCATACCGGCTGTGAGCTGAACGAACAGCTTGGCACCTGTTTTGTGGATTTCATCCATAAACACCTTGAGCTCTTCGAACATCTTGGGGTTCTGCCAGAGCCATTTTCCCCAGAATGTATCACGAAGGGGAGCGATACCGGGAATGATGAGACCTACGTTGTTGTTTGCTCTTTCGAGGAAGAGTTTAGCTGCTTCCTGGTCAAAATGGCAACCGCCAAGCTCAAACCAACCGAAGAGAGATGTACCGCCCATGGGGCACATAACTATTCTGTTCTTGATTTCGCAGTTACCGATTTTCCAAGGGGTAAACAGTGCTTCGTACTTTGAATCCATAGCTGATGTCACACATCCTTTTCAGATTTTGGAGTTATAAAATCTCTCACCCTTAAGTATATAAAAAACAGTGTGCCGTGTCAAGCGGATAAATACACAAACACTGCGCCCGTAAACCCTTGTATTTCGTTGAATTTTCTGCAAAAAAAGCACGTTCTTGACATTGCGTTTCTTTCAAAGTATAATAAATACTGAAAAAGTTTTATCGAAAGGCGGCGGCATAAATGAAAAAATCAGTCAGAAGGTCAGCTTCACTCGTGCTCAGCATAGTACTGTGCGGCATATTCTGCATTTTTTCATCTGCTTTGAGCACTAATGAATACGGTCTCGGTTTCTCTGCCACCCCGGTCGAATCCGATGCAGGCGCAAGCGTTGCGCTTACTCTCAAAAACTCAAACAGCTTCGAAGTTGACGATATAAAAATCACTTTTGAAGTTCCCGACGGTCTCGAGCTGAAATCCGAAATTACGGATAAAGACGGCGAGGGCTGTATAATTCCCGTCGGCAATCTTGCCGCAGGCGATGCTTTTTCATCTGAGCTTGTTTTTGCCGCAACGGATGCACCCGTCATAACGTACGGCGAAACAGCGCCGGAAGAAAAGTCAGATACACTTCTTATTGTTGCCGCGGTTGCGGCGGCGGTTGTTGCAGCAGCGGTTGCTGTGATTCTGGTGCGCAAGCACAGAAGGGCGGCGGCTTTGGTTCTTGCTCTGATAATGCTTATGCCCGTTGCGGGTGTGTTCAGCGTGCACGCAGTCGGCACAGGCGAAACACGCAGTTTCACTCTTGACGATTGTGTGAATACAGGCGGCAAAGAATATCCGCTGAGCCTTACGGTCAGCTATACCGTCAACACGGAAAAAGACAGCTATTTCGAGCTTGAAACAGCCGATGACGTAACGAAAAATGATACTGTCAACAGATCGGTTGTCGATTTCAGCGGCACAGCGGTTGCGGATGCTACTGTTACGGCGGTTTCATACGAAGTTCGAAGCAGTATCGATAACTTTGAGGTCGGCTCAAGCGGTGAGGCTGAGCTTGACGGCTGTAACTGGAGCGTTGACGGTCTGCCTCTCAAGCACGGAGATAACACGGTTAAGTTTACCGCAGTGCTCGAAAACGGCGAAACGCAGACGTACACACAGGACATATTTTACGATGCAGGCAAGCTCTATCAGCGCACAAAGGACGAAGAAGCAGAAGAGGACGGAATAAAGTACGTCAAGGAAATCGTCAACATTTATTTTGACATCGGCACAACTGATGAGAGAATCGAGCAGATTCTTGCCGATTTCGGTGCAAAGCGTGTCGGTGAAGTTAATGACATTGTTATGGTGCAGGCAAGGTTTAAGGCAAAAAACCTTGCTCAGCTCAACGATATATGTGCAGAGCTCGAAAAGTATGACGAGGTTGTAGGCGCAGGCATAGAGCAGATTCTGCCGCTCGAAATCAACGTTACAACCAACGACCCGTGGAGCACGAGCACAAGCCACAAAGAAACCATAAACGAAGCTCAGCCCGGCGGTTATAACTGGAATCTTGAGGCAATTCAGGCATACAGCGCCTGGGAGTATGATGAGTTTTACTCCACGGCAAAGGTCGGTATTATCGACGGCCCCGTTATGACTAACCACGAAGATTTGCTGGATACCGTTTATTTCAACAGTCCATATTCTTCGCACAACAGGTTCGCTTCTACGGCAAAAGACAAAGCAAGTCAGTTCCACGGCACACACGTTGCAAGTATTATCGGTGCAACCCCCAACAACGGCAAGGGTTTGAGCGGTGTATTGTGGGACGTTGATATTTACGCTGCAAACTTCCAGTCGTCAGCCGCAAGCTCCGACACACTCGGATATATTTCAAGCGCCGTATCAAGCCACGTAACAAACGGAGCAAAAGCAGTCAACATTTCACTTGGTCTTTCTCCGACTGCATCAACCACTTACAACCCGTATCTGAATCCGTATTCAACCGAAGATCTCGACGTTATGGCAGAACAATGCGCACTCGGCATGAATACGCTTCTCAGATCCGGCAAGGAATTTGTCGTTGTTCAGTCGGCAGGTAACGGTGTTGTAGACACAAGACTCGGCATAAACACATACCGCAGTGTTGATGCAACGCAGAACGGACTCTACTGCTCCATCCGAACAAACAAGCGTTACGGCACAATGACCACAGCTCAGGTAAAAGAAGTATACAACCGTGTTATCGTTGTCGGTGCGGCATCAAACCAGAGCAACAACTCAAACGGTCTGCTCTTCGAAATGGCACCTTTCAGTAATGCGGGCGACAGAGTTGACATCTATGCCCCCGGCTACTCAATATTCGGCGCGGTTACGCCGCAGTCAAACTCAACCGGTTCATACAACATATACTACGGCCTTGCAAACGGCACGTCGCAGGCAGCTCCGATGGTAACGGCTGTTGCAGCGCTCTGCTTTGCAATTAATCCCGATTTCACGGGTGCACAGGTCAGAGACCTTATCCGTGCGGAAGAAAACACACGATGCGTTGTATACGACTATTCAAATATGCAGAAGGGCAGCGACGGTGTTTATTACGATCTTCATCCGATTGAAGGTAACGGCAGAATGCTCAGTATGAAGCTTGTTGCCGAGGCGGCAATGCGCACGGTAGTAGGCAAAGCAAACTATACCCAGCTCAACAGAATTGTTGCGATTGCACAGAGCCTTGATCCTGCAACGTTCACAAACTACGAAATTGTTCAGGCTGTTATTGACAGCATTGATTATAACCTCTACGCATATCAGCAGGATGAGGTTGATGCAAAATATATCGAGCTTCTCGATGCTATGGATAAGCTGATTGAGCGCAAAGCTGCAGACTACACAGCGGTAGAAGCGGCAAAGGCTCAGGCGGCGGCGCTGAATCCCGATGATTACGTTGATTTCAGCGGTGTTACGGCGGCAGTAGGTGCTGTTGTATACGGTAAATATTCTGATGAGCAGTCTGCGGTTGACCGTATGGCTCAGGATATTCTTGCCGCAATTGCGGCTCTTGTGCCAAAGGCTTCGCTTGAAACAGTTGATCCCTCCGTTGTTGCGGATAACGAAAACAAGTGCATTGTATTCACCGCAGATTACCTGGATTTCTATCTTGATACTCTCGAGGCAACGGGCGGCTATACCGTAAGCCGTGAAGCCAACAGTGCAGGCACGTATTCAACAGGTTCCGTCGTTACCCTCTCAAAGGATGGCTGTGACAATGTTGTTTACGTTGTTGCGGTGCTCGGCGATATTGACGGTAACGGCAAGGCGGATGCAAACGATGCTTTCCTTGCAAGAATGTATGCAATCGGTCTGCTTGAACCTGCACACGCCGTATATCAGATAGCAGCTGATGCAAACTGTGACGGTGCGGTTACGGATGATGATTCAATGCTGATTCAGAACAGCGCACTTTATAACGACTCCATATTCAACAACTACACGGCAGGAGAGTGACCGATAACAAATGATTATCTTGGCAATTGGTGACGTTGTCGGCGTACCCGGCTGCGAATATTTGCGCAAACGTTTGCCGACAATAAAAAAGCAGTACGGTGTTGATTTCTGTGTTGCAAACGGCGAAAATTCAGCTCCGGGCAACGGTATAACGCCCGATTCGGCAGATTATCTTTTCAGTTGCGGCGTTGACCTTATCACAACAGGCAACCACGTTTACCGCCGCCGCGAAATATACGATCGGCTCGACAGCTGTCACGATATAATCCGCCCTGCAAACTACTACTCCGGAAATCCCGGCAGGGGAGTTGCCGTTGCGGATATGGGCAGCGTTAAAATCGGCGTTATAAACCTTGCGGGTAACGCGTTTATGGATGGCGAAAATCCGTTCAATGCGGTTGATAAATGCCTTGAGCAAATAAGCGATTGCCGCATCAAGCTTGTTGATTTTCACGCAGAGGCAACAGGCGAAAAGCGTGCCCTCGGCTTTTATCTTGACGGCAGAGTCAGTGCCGTGTTCGGCACTCACACACACGTTCAGACTGCTGATGAGCAGATTCTGCCTGAAGGTACGGGTTATATAACCGACCTCGGTATGGTAGGCACGGTGCAGAGTGTGCTCGGTGTTGCACCGCAGAATATCATCACAAAACTTAAAACGGGTATGCCTACGCGTTTTGAAAACAACAGCGGCGAATGTATGCTGTGCGGATGCATATTCGATATTGATAAACAAAGCGGAAAAACCGTTGATGTTCAACGGATTAATATCAGAGGATAAGTTATGAAAAAGACCCTCAGACTCATAAATATAATTCTTGCGGCGGCAACCGTGTTTTCTCTGTGTGCCTGCTCGGGTAAATCCGATGACACGCAAAATGACACGCAAATCAAGCCGAACAGTGCGGTATCTGTTGAAAAATACAGTGTAACGTT
>JAZRRT010000013.1:0-4137 GCA_045650985.1 Acutalibacteraceae bacterium
ATAGATTTCAGATGCTTTACCAATTCAATAATATCAACGGAGAAGTCCATAGAAAGCTCCCGAAGCTTTGATTCTGACATAATATACACCTCGATTTTTTAAAATTATACCACGAATTAATTTGTTTTCCAAATAAGTGATAAGTGTTGCAGCTACGCTGTGATAGGTGATGCGATGCGTTCCACACACGCGCCGAAGGCGTGCATCACGGGCGAAGCCTGCATCACGCACACAGTGTGCATCACGTTCCGCAAGGAACGCATCACGCAAAGAAATCTGATTTGTCAGGTAGACAAATCAGGTTTCTTTGTTGGTGGGCAGGGGTGGTGGTTGATAGTGTAGTTTACGTGTTACCCCGCCTGGCACGGCTGTTTTGTCAAATAAACGTGCATCCGTCCCACGCCCTAAAAACAGTCCACAGGACTGTTTTCTTAACGGGCTTTCGAATCCACCCCGTTTTTTGCAAAAAATTAAGAACCACACGGATGTGTGATTCTTAATTTGGTGGGCAGGGGTGGATTCGAACCACCGAAGTCGTCGACGGCAGATTTACAGTCTGCTCCCTTTGGCCACTCGGGAACCTACCCATATTGACTTTTTCAATAAAAAAGCGTTGGAGCTGGTGGACGGACTCGAACCCCCGACCTGCTGATTACAAATCAGCTGCTCTACCAACTGAGCTACACCAGCGAACTTAACGCTCGATTACTATACCACGAATAAACCGATAAGTCAAGAGAAAAATACAAAAAATCCGAAAAAATTTTTTAATTGCAAAATCGATAGGCTGATTAAGCAAATCAGCCGACGGAAAAACCGACGGCTGATACACTTTAAATGTTCTTGAAAACAACCTTTGCCGTATTGCCCGGCGCAGTTGCAATCGAAATAGTCTGGGGGTTGCCGCCT
Source organism: Acutalibacteraceae bacterium (assembly GCA_045650985.1). Classification (GTDB taxonomy): domain Bacteria; phylum Bacillota; class Clostridia; order Oscillospirales; family Acutalibacteraceae; genus UBA8612. The sequence continues at coordinate 910 of JAZRRT010000013.1, forward strand.
CTTACAGCTACGACCACCCTGTTAACCTCATCGTTTATCTTTTTGCCCGATGCGTCGTAACAGTCATATCCGATATAGATATATTCCGTTGTGCCCGAGCTGGCAAGAATGTCGATTTTCAGGTTAAGAATAAAGGTATCGTTCTGCGAAAACGAAACATCGTGCGACTTGATGCGGACGCTGTCCTTCTCCGTGCCGAGTGTGCCGCCGTATTCAACAACGGGCGGAGTATACGGCAATGCGGTTGTAGCAGGCTTTGTTGTGGTCGGCTTCGTCGTAGTCGGTTTTGCCGTTGTTACGATAACGGTCTTGGCTGTTGTGCGCTCTGTTGTCGGGCGCGACGTCAGCCTTGAAGGCGAAGGCTTACGGGTTGTATACTGGGTGAATTTGTTGTTGCCCATTGTCGGTTTTTTGTTACCCGTGCCGCCTGAAGTTACGTTTTCGTCCTTGATAACGGAACCGTTTTCCTCAGCAGAAACTGACGATCCGTCCCCGTTGGCAGAATCTTTATTGACACAACCTGCCGCCGCAACGATAAACACCGCCGCGGCAAGCATAGCTATAATTTTTTTCTTCATCAGAATGTCTCAACAAGCTCTTTGAGGTAAGCCTTGAAATCCTCACCGATTTCGCGGTGGTTGATACCGACCTCGCAGTTAGCCTTCATAATGCCGAGCTTGTTACCCATATCGTAACGGATGCCGTCGAAATCAAGAGCAAGAAGGTTGCCTTCCTTGCCGAGACGAGCAAGTGTATCTGTGAAGTAGAGCTCTTCGCCCTCGGGTGTGTTTGCAAGGTCCTCTGCAAGGTAATCGAATACCTGGGGAGGAGCAACTACTCTGCCGAGGATTGAGAAGCAGGACATAATCTGGTCCTCTGTGGGCTTTTCGATGATGTTGTGAACGTCCATAAGCTTCTCGTTGTCTGCGTGAGGTGTAACGTCGAGTGAGCAGTACTTGGAAACGTCCTTTCTCGGAACTTCCTTAACGCCTACAATGCCCTTGCCTGTCTTGTCATATGCATCAACAAGCTGCTTTGTTACGGGGTATTCATCGTTGATGATAACGTCATCACCGTAGAGAATTGCAAAAGGCTCGTTGCCGATGAAGCTCTTTGCGCACATAATTGCGTGGCCGAGACCCTTTGTCTCCTTCTGGCGGAGGAAGTATACGTTAGCGATGTTTGAGCAAGCAAGAACGTCCTCATAAAGGTCCTTCTTGGATGCGTTGTCCTTAAGCTTATCTTCAAGCTCATAGCTGTGGTCGAAATGGTCCTCAATAACGCCCTTACCGCGGTTTGTGATGATGAGGATATCCTCGATACCTGCGGCTGCAGCCTCTTCAACTATGTACTGGATAGCAGGCTTATCAACAATGTTGAGCATCTCCTTGGGAACTGACTTTGAAGCGGGGAGAACTCTTGTGCCGAGACCTGCTGCGGGAATAATAGCCTTCTTGATTTTCATGGTATTGCTTCCTTTCTGTATCTGAATATAATTTTTATCTATATTGTTACGATACCAACATCATTGCTGCGTTGATAATCATATTACAAACGAAATACAAGCCGAAACCGAGGAAAATGTTTACGCCGCCCTTACGGAAAAGCTCCAGCTGAACAACACGCTCGTCGTTGCTCAGGCTGCGCGCACGCTTAATCTCGGCAGAGGCTTTTTTGAAGTAAAGCCTGTCAGCAAGCAGTGCCGAAACAATTTTCAGCAAGAACCCGAGAAAATAAATAGCACAAACAAGAAGAACAGGACGCAGCATAGGCAAGCCTATGTTTTTCCACAAAAATTCCCTGTTGTCGTCTAAATATTTTTCCAGCGCCTTCTGACCCTCTTCGCTGATTGTTACGCTTTCGCCGTACAAACGCTCCTCAAGGACAGCCAAAAATCCGCCCGAGGATTCATCCTCAACGATATACGGCTCAATCAGCTCGTCTATCTCGGCATATATTCCGTTCATCGTAACGGATGCGGATGAATTGTAAAAAGTGTTATACAAATAAAGCTGAGCCGGGATGAAAAGCAGGTTGAGCACCAGATAAACGGTGAGGAAAATTGCACCCGCTTTATACATCTTGCGGTAAAAAAACCAGAACGGTGAGCAAAGAAACGCCGCCCAGCTCCAGGATCTCTTGCGGCGGAACTTTTTGACATAGCTTGCGCTCGCCGTGCGGCAGAAAAGCGCAATATCGCCCGACTTTATGCCGCGTATATCTTCGTTAGGATCGAAGCCCTGCCTGAACTGTGCGAGAGGAGGCTCGCCCGTCGGGTTGGTAAAAGGTATGAGCATTGCGCCGCATTCGGGGCAACGCACGGTACCGTTTTCACAGGTTGTGCCGCAATCGGGACAGACTATATCGAGCTTTGCGGAATCATCCGTTTTTTTCTGCTGCTCAGGCTCCTTTTCGGGCTCGGGAGGAGCGCATTTTTTCCAGACAAAGTGCGTACCATGCTTCTCGGTGGTAGCACATTCACCGTGGGCAAACCAACACACGCGGTGATGGGGTGTGGCACATTCCGGGCAGACAACAACGTCATCCTGCTCGGCAAAAGTTACACCGCAATATGGACAGTTTTCTCCGATGTATCTCATTTAATCTCTTCCTCCTGATGTATGCACAGATGCACACATTATATTTTACACAATTTAGCACATAAATTCAATAACCGTTTATAATAATTTTTAAAGTTTTATAAAATTTAATATCTTGCTTTACATACGCGTTAAAATGTATTAAAATATAGGGTGACATTTTATGTAACAGAGGGATTTTGACCGCGCCGAAACGGTGCGTAACCCGAGAAAGGAAAAATTATGCTTCAATTTGAAGAGCTTCGACTCGAACTTCTCGAATGCAGAAAGCCGCTTGACGAGCTTGCAGAGGCACTCGGACTTGACGAAATGCGCAAGGAGATTGCCGTGCTTGAGGAGCAGGCTGCTGCACCCGACTTCTGGGACGATATGAAAAACTCACAGAAGATTCTCCAGAAAACAGCAAGCCTCAAAAACAAAGTTTCAGCTTACGAAAAGCTTAACGCCGACTATGAGGATGCGCTTGTTATGATTGAGCTTTCCGACGACGAGGAAGACGAATCCATGTTCCCCGACTGCCGCGAAAGCGTTGACGCAATCAAGCGTGAGCTTGACAAGCAGACACTCAGCACACTTCTCAGCGGCGAATACGACAGCAAAAACGCAATCCTCACATTCCAGGCAGGCG
>JAZRRT010000014.1:0-21928 GCA_045650985.1 Acutalibacteraceae bacterium
CGATCCGACTTATGTAATTGAGTCGGGTACCATTGAAACCAAGTATATCAGAGCAGCTCATGAGCAAGTTAAAGCTATTGTAGAGAGCTACAATGAAGTCAACGCCGATGTTGCGGAAATCACAATTAAGGTTCAGCAAAACTGGGTTGGTAAAGGCAGAGATATGTTCGAAAGCCAGTACGACACACTGATTACAAAGATAGACGATTTCGGCGAAACACTGGTTGAAATATATGATGCTCTTGTCAAGGCTGAGGGCGAATACGATGCCGTCGATGCTAAGATTGACCAGCAGTTTGAAATGTCCCAGCAAGGATAATTAAAGGAGGGGATCGTAATGGCTAGCAGTACTTACTATTATAATCAATATAAGAATTATAAGAAACAGGCCAAAGAATACGGCGATAACATCAGCGAGCTTCAAAAAATTTATAACAGCGTTACCAATGATCTCTATGGCAAAATTCAGCCGGTAAACAACGAGATTGATAACCTGGTCGATGACCTCAAAAAGAGCGTCAGAAACAACGGCAGTTTTGACAGCAGCACAAATTCTCTGTATTCAAAAAAGGAGAAAGGTGTAACGGCCGATCATTATATGCGAACGGTTGTGTCGGAGTTGCAAGATGAAATAAATGAACTGAACAGAAAGAAAAACGATGCTGAAGATGACAGAGACTATAACTATAATCTCTATAAACAGAAGCAAAAAGAGGAACGAGACGAATTGTTCAGAAAATTGTTCGGAGGTTAATATCAATGAGTATAGCTTCAATTTCATATTCCAGTTTGAGCAATGCCGCGGGCGAGGCTAAAGACGTATCTAAAAAACTTGGAAATTATGCTGATGCAATATCCAGTAAGGTTTGCAAAAAGCTTGACAAATATGACGGCAAGTGGACCGGCAATTTGTCCAGCGCAAGGAACAACGCGAATTCAAAGATACAGTTTCTTGAGAACGAATCGAGAAAATATGAAACCTATTCATCGGATTTAAAAAATCTTAAAAACAACTGTAACAGTACGGACGTGGCGGTTAAAAATCGTGTTTCGTCGCTTACGGCTCAGTTCAAGAGCAACAACGGAATAAGAAATAGCGCAATTGCTAACGGTTTTAATTATTTTATGAAGCGAGTTGGCAACAAAACGGCGGGAGGCCGATATGTCAACAACGGTATGGATAGATTTGACCAAGGCAAGCAGTACATTAAAGACTCAATCAAAGAATGGTATAACGTTAAGGGCGGTAAGGAAGCTATAAAGGGCATTGCCAGTGCGGTTCTTGGTGCGGTTGTAGCTATCGCAGGCCTGGTTTTAACGTGTATATCCGGCGGTGCTTTTGCGATTGTCGTTGCTGCGGTTGCCACGATTATCGCAGTAGGAAACGCTGTTGTTAATGTTATAAACGAAGTCAAGGCGTATAACATACGTCAAGATCCCAACGGAAGCCCATCTCGTGCATACAGGTTAAGCAAGCTGGATACTTTTGCTGACAGTGCAAGAGTTATGTCAAACAAAAAATTCTGGCATACTGCGGCGAGCGTTGTCGAAGGTGTTGAGTTTGTATGTGGTGTTATTCAGTTTGCATCGTCAATGAAAAATCTGTGTGCAAAGGGATATAAGTGGGCAACAGGAAACAAGGAGTTGCTTTCAAAGATCCGTGTGAAAGATATCTTCAGTAAGCAAGGTCTGTCGAGCGGCTTCAGCAAGGTCAAAGATACGTTGTGCTCATTCAAAAACTTTAACTGGGCTAAAGCCGGCGACGCTATGAAGAATTTCAAGACTGATTTCCTTGATAATCTTAGTAAAATGGTTGATTTCAAAGATTTCAAGTCGGGTGTATCTTCAATTAAGTCGATAGCATCGATAGCGAAAACCTGCGTCGATAAATTCTACCTTGAAAATAACAAAACAAGGCTTGAAGGTTTGTTTGATATAGGTAAGGATTTTGCACTCGATTCAATAAGAACGGGTGAATATGAAGAAATCGGATACGATGTTAAGACAGGTAAACAGTCATATTCAACCGGCTGGATGAAAGCTTCTGATTTTTCCGGAGCTTATGACAAGGTTAAAGGTTATGTAACCAAAGGCACCGGTATCAAAGGTAGCGGTTTCCATATTGACTCTGATGTTATGAATAAGCTTAGTTCAGGTTCAAAGGTAAATGCTTCTATTCCGAAGGATTACGCTCCCAAGACGAGTTTGCGTCCTGCAGCCTGATTGAGGTAAATCAACAATGGAAATGCCTAATTATGTGTTAAGAATAGAAGAACTTGTTCGTGAGCCGAAGAATAAGTCGAAAGTAATTTTTTGGCTTAAGATAGTAGCATTTGCGGTGATTGTAATTTCTCTGCTGTTTTTCCTTGTGTTTGGTGAAAGCCCGTTTAAGGGAACTACAATTGCCGTGAGCAGTCTTCTGTTTACTCTGTTTACGGTTTTCAGTGATAAGCACTATGATGTGCCTTCGGCAATGGAAATAAGATTCTTTGATGAATATATGGACGTTTACAAGGGCAAGCGCTATTACAACAGAATGGTGACCCGAAACGATCATAATCTTATCTTTTATAAAGATATAAAGAGATGTGTATACAGAGAAAGCAACCACAGAATAAATATTTTTGGTGTAGTGGACGAAATATGGAAAATCTACAAAAGTAACGGTCAGTTGCCGTCGGGGCCTCCCAAACGCAAAAAGGGAGACACCGTATGTTACTTCTATATTGATCCGTCGCAAAAAGAATATATCATATCGGAAATCGAAGCACATTCCCCAATAAAATTTACTTATGAAAATTAAGGAGATAATTTGTTATGGAAATGAATGAGATGAGAATAGAAGCACAAGACCTTAATCAGCAGGCAGCAGTACTTATTCAGGCAAACAGTATTGAAGCTGCAAAGGAAAAGCTGGATAAGGCTATCGACCTCGATCCTATGCTTATGGACAGCTACAAGAATTACGGCGATCTCTATATGACAATTCAGGAGTATGAGAACGCCAAGAATATGTATAAGAAAGCTATTCTTGTTGAGAAAAAGGGTGAGCTCTATTTCCTCTACGGTAATGCTTGCTTTATGATGGATAATCCCCACGAAGGTTTGGAGTATTATAACCTTGCAATTTCAGAAGGCTTCGATAATGAAGATATGCTCTTCTTTATGGGTATGGCGTATGAGCATATGAATGACGATACTATGGCTTTGAGATATTATCACAAAGCTTCTCTTAAGAATCCTTCCAGACCTGACTACGTTATCAAGACAATTTCAGCACAGGTGAGACTTGGTCTGCTTGATGAGGCGGAAGCAAATGCAGATGAGCTTGTACTTAACTCACCTGAGCTTTTTGACGGCTATCATATCAAGACACAGCTTCTTATAAACAAGGGCGATTATGAAGAAGCAGTTAAGTTCTCAAAGAAGGCAGCTGACAGATTCCCCGAAGATGCAGATCTTATGTTCGATTACATAAAGTGCCTCTCACTCAAGGGTGACCGTGCTGAGAGTCTGATGCTTATCGATCAGGCCAAGAGAATGAAGCATTTTGATGATGCAAAGCGTGATTTCACACTTCTCGAAGGTCAGATTAATGCAGAGATGGGCAATATCGAAAAAGCTATCGAGTGTTGTAAAGCTTGTGTAGAGCTTGAGGATGGCTATTTTGACGGCGAAGCAAGATTCACACTGCTTAATCTCTATCTTGTGCAGAAGGATTATGAGAAGATAATCGAGGGCGCAGAAAAAATCATCGAGAATAATGCGGAAGATTCATATTATAATTCAGCTCTTTACTACAAGGCAAATGCTCTTAATCAGCTGGGCAGTGAAGATGCTGTGGATTGTTACAAAAACGCAATGGCAATTTACAGACTTGCAACTCTCCAGGATCCTACAGCTTATGAGGCATATATGTATAGAGCAATGTGTCATAAGGATCTTGAAGAGTTTGATAAGGCTATCGAGCTTTTGGATTTCCTCAAGAGCCTCAACGAAGATATTGCGGAAATTTACTTAATGAAAGCAGATATCTATGAGCAGCTGGGCAAGCATTCCGTTGCAAACGAGGAGCTTGAAAAAGCATATAGCCTCAAGCCTGAACTTCGTCCGGTTGGCGAAAAGGAGGAATAATTCTTGGGTGCACTTGCTTTTGAAAAGAATACAGACCTCGCTTTTGATACAAATGCATTAAGGCAGTATGGCGAGACTTATGGTAATATCGCAAACCAATTAAGAAATATGGCAAAGCAGCTTGATGACTGTCTCAGAACGCTCAAGGAAACAGGCTGGACTACTCCGGCGGGTACAGCGTTCCACAAAATGACGGAAACAAACTGGAAAGACAATATCGAGAAATACGCTTCGTTACTCGAAACACTGCAGGATATTCTCGAGGAAGCCTCAAGAGAGTATGAGGGTTTGATTGACGATATTGAAAGAACAAAATTGGGTGGCTAATCGGCAATTTTGCTGAAGCTATAAAATCTTTTATAACGAAAGGGGGGAAAACAAATGGCAGACATCAGAGTTAGCCCTGAAACCTTAAGCGCACAGGGTCAGGATCTTGTTAACTTTGCAGGTGATCTTAGAGATATCCTTTCAGGTATCGAGACAAAGATTGGCGATATCATCGATGGTTGGGACGGTCTCGCACAGGATGCATACTTCAATATGTATGAGTCAATGAGAGAGAGCCTCAATCAGTTCCCTGAGCTTGTTGATTCTCTTGGTCAGGCAACTATTTCTTCAGCTGAGGCATTCGCAACAGTTGATAGCGAGCTTCAGAGCAGCTTTAGCGCACAGTAATCTTATTTTTTAAAGGCTATGCATTGGAAATTTTTTCAATGCATAGCCTTTTTTCTTTAGCAAAGATAACCTCGGTTTTGCCGGAGGATAAAAAGCTTTCGGAAAGCAAACCATAAGACAACAAACTTAATATTTGATATATGCGATAAATGTAAAAAAACAGTACAATTTTACTACGCCTGACTAAATGCAATTCGTAATAACATATCAAAACAATTCAGGACATTTTTTGCACAAAACAACGCAAATGAAAAATATAAAGTAACAAAAAACACAGCAATCAACATCAAACAAGGATGATATAGCCATAAAAGCGTTGAGTAAGACAATTCTTGCTTCCGCAAAGGGCTTAAAATGTAACTAATTGACAAAAAACATTGAATATGTTGGATATTTATGGTATATTTTTATATATTGATTCTCTTAATAAAATAAAATCGCTTTTATTTTGTTGAATACAGATAGCATACAACTTTACCGATAAACAATGAATATTTGGGATAACCGAAAATGTCCAAAAACCGCGTTTCGACGGTCAAAAACAATACTTTTGCGTCACAATCGCAAATTTCCCGTAAACTGAAGGCACAAACACAACACCACTTTCCGGATATTGCGAGGAGGATTTTTTTAAAATGGCAACTGAAAGACTTATCGGCATTGACTTCGGCACAAGCACATCCGTAGTCAAATGCAAAAGATACACGGACGGAGCACCCGTAGGAGATGCACACCACACCGAAAGCGTAACCTTCGGTCAGGGCGTTTCAGACCCTAAGGCCGTAACGCTCGTAAGACTTAACGAAGACGGCTCTGTGGATTGCGGTATCGACGAGGAGATTCCGGGCTCAACAATTTACCGCGAATTTAAAATGATGCTTGAAAGCGAAAACGAAGAAGAGCGTGAAAAAGCCAAAGAGCTTACTCACGAATATATGAAATACCTCTACCACAGCTATTCGCTTCAGAAAGACGATTACGGAGCAAAAGACGACCTGATCAGGACAATCGTCAGCTTCCCTGCAAAGTGGAAAGATGAAACAAGACAGTTTATGACTCTCGCCGTTTCCGACGCAGGCTTTGAAAACGTTTCGTCAATTGATGAGCCTTCCGCCGCACTTTACGCAGTAATGGCAAGACACATGAACGTAATAAGAGACAACGCGCTTATCGATAAGGACAGAGACAACCTTATCCTCGTTGTTGACATGGGCGCCGGAACAACGGACCTTGCCGTGTGCAAATGCACTGTCAGCACGGAATCCGACAACGTAAAAGCAGAAGACATCAGCAACGACCTCATACTTTCATGGCCCGATGACAACGTAAACATCACTTTCGGCGGACGTGAGATTGACATAGCACTCAAGGGTTATCTGATTGATTACATAGCAAGCTGCGGTCTGCCGAAGGAGTTGGCAGAAAACTTTATCAGCAACAACACAGGTGTAAAAACCTGGAAGGAAGAAACACTTTCTCCCAGCCTCGGAAAAGGCGAGAGCGTTGTAAGCTGTAACGTTGCAAAGCAGGCTCAGACTTTTGCGCCGTTCAAAAAGCCCTTCCCGACGATTACGAGAGAGAGCTTTGAAAAGCTTATTGAAGAAAAACTCAACGGATATATCGAGCTTTTGACAGGCTGCCTTGATAAGCTTGAGGAAAACTCTGAAATTGACGTTGTAATTCTTACCGGCGGACACAGCGGATGGTACTTTGCAAAAGAGATTATAGACGGCTCAATGCCCGGTCTGGACCATCCCGCACTCAGAAAAATACGCGAAAACAAAAACCGCGTAATGAGCCTTTCCAATCCCCAGGAAACAGTTGCTCTCGGTATGGTTTACAGCAAGCTTCCCTTCAAAATTACCAAAAACCGGAAGCCTGTCGAGGTTAAGGCTGAGCCGCAGACAATCACAGAAACCGAACATCCCGCCTTAACGGACGCACAAAGCTCCGACAATATCAAATCCGTATTGGAAACAACGTTCTCAGCTTATCCGCTTCCCGATGACGTTGACAATATCAGAAACAAACTGGCAATCAACCCCAACCAGACCGTTTATTTTGCCAAGGACTGCCTTGAAGATTCCAGCGGTAAAGCGGCAATAGTCATCACCGAAGGCGGTGTATATTCAACAGCAAGGGGCGGCAATTACGTTTACCATGCAAGTTGGAAATCGTTCTTGCAGTCCGAAATTGAAATTACGGATGATTCGCTGATTCGTCACAACGGCAACTTCAGAAACATCATTTACGCCGCGGCGGACGTTGAGGTTCAGCAAATATTGAAAAACCTTCAGCAGAGTCTTGCCGATTCAGGCATTTCAATTGAAAAGCTTGAGCCTAAAATTTTCCGACAAAACAGGCAGATAGTCGTGCATGACGTTGTCTCTGCTTTCCTTAAAAAACACGCAGGAACATTGCGCGAAGTTTCATACGGAAATGAAAAGGGACTCAGAACCTACCTTCAGGTTTCCGACGGAGAAACCATCTACTACTACAAAGACACAACGCTTTTCAACAGCGGAAAGAACGGTTTTGTTCTTTCCGATAAAGGTTTGTACTACCGCGAACTTTGGTCTAACCCGAACCACATAGGCTGGTACACATTCGCAAAGCGAACGGAAATTACTTATATCGAAAGCAAAAACTTAATTACGCTCACTTTTAACAAGGTTCAGAACTTCAGGTTTTACGTAAGTGTTCGTCAGGATGCAGCAAAACTGTTCAACATACTGACAGAATTGCAGAATGAGTTGAAGGGCGATGATGACAATGCATTGTCCGCGCCTGTTATTGCTTCTGCCAACGCATCGTCCGCTCCTGTTGTTGCTTCTGCCAATGCATCGTCCGCTCCTGTTGTTGCTTCTGCCAAAACGGACGTCGGCATCCTCACAGAGAACACAACCGAAACACCGTACGCAAAAACCGTAAAGGAATTTCTCAATAAAAAAGAAACAATGACGGTAGGCGATTTTAAAAACATATATTACGCGGAGTTTTCTGCGACACAGGAAAATACCGTCAACTATATGATAAGCGAAGAAGGCATTCTCGACGGTGTTTCCAAAAACTGCATCTGCGTCACCTGGAGCACCTTTGTAAACTGCGACATTCTGGAAGGAACCAAGGACGGACAGCTCACCTCAACCGTCGCCACCATCGCATTGCCCTTTGACGGTGAAGAAATTGCCCTGGTCTGCAACAATCCGCAGGAAACCGCTAACATGCTGCGCGAGATAAAAGACAAGCTCGTTGCGCTGGACAGCACAAGCCCGGATGCAATGGAAAAACTCAAAAAGAGAAAAGAGTTCTTCGACATCATTGCTTCGGAATGCCAAAAGCTCAACAGCGAAACGGACTATATGCAGCTTGCCGCTAACCTTAACGTCACTGTTGACTCAAAAGTTTTTTACGCAAGCACTTACGAAGATAAATCCGGCACGATGATTACTGACAGAGGCATCTTTTCAGATTGCCGCTTCCAACCCGGTTTAGGCGAGACACATCTTGTAACCTGGGCAGAGTTCCTCAGCGGAACAATTACAAACCACCCCGTTGACGGTCTCAAACTGTGCTGCGGCTCAAAATCCAAGCAGTTATACAGCTGCCGACCGCCGGTAGATTCCGAAATGGTTGATTTCTACAAAGAGCTTCAGAAAAACCTTCTGGCACATTCGTCTGTCGCACCTGACATCAACGTAATCTGACGGCACGACAAAGCCGAAGGACTTAAATTACAGGCCAAAACCAACCAAAAACGCAGTTTCAAAGTCCAAAAACACGTTTTTCAGATAATTTTCCAAAAAACTGCTATGATTAAGTCACAACATAAATCACACGGAGGCAGTAAACTATGAACTTTGAAAACATTTATGAAAACGATGAGATTACAACAGAAATACCTGAAACAGCCGAAATCGCAGAGCCCGTTGAGGCAGATGAATTTCCGCCCAAGATGGCAACAAAGGCTGAATCGGTTGAGCACCGCGCCGCAAGGCACGAGCTTGAATCCGACATAGCAAGAGGTCTGGAGATTGCTGCTGAAAACTCACTTGCAAGACTCAGGAAAATAGAAGCAGAAGAAGCTAAAAAATAAATCGCACACGAAAAGGAGGCGTTAAAAATGTCATCAAAAAGAGATGTCAGTTTCTTTGACCTGTTCAAAGGCGTATCAGACGACAACTTGAAAATAGACAATCCCATAGAGGTAGAAGTTCCGAGCACGCTTTACAGAGAGCTGCTTGATTACAGTATGGAGAGAAGCTACCTCGACGGCATATCTGAAAGAGAAAAATTTCCCGAGGTCGAATACATAGAAGCCAACAAAATCACATGGCTTCAGATGACACGTTTACCCATACATCCGTCAAATGTTGACAGTTTTGACCTTTTCAACCGTTGGCAGGGCGTTTTGTCTTCACTCCACGCGTGGGGTTACAGACTGCTCTTCCTCCTGCAGAGGAAAGACGGCGAAACCAATCTTTACCTCGGCACAATGTCCAAAAACAAAGCTTTCACACCCGCAGATGCAATCGACCAGCTTAAACAGGCTACTTCAGGCAGTATGCCCGGCGTTGAACTGTCTCCTGTCAGCAACGAAAAAGCTTTCAGCGACATTCACCTTGTGCTGAACGAATACAAATCAATGGGTGCGATAACCGGTCTTCCCTCTTTTGCAGACGGACAGTCCAAAGGTGTTTTGCAGACACTCGATTCGCTGGCTTTCGGTATAAAGGGTTCACGAAATGAAGACCGACCGTTTTCTCTTCTTGTAATTTCCGATCCGATCAACGATCAGGAAACAAACAACATCATCAACCAGATGAGAGAGCTCGGCAGCCGAATCCACTCAGACGTAAACCGCTCAGTCAACAGCAGCAAGACAAAGGGCGAAAGCAAGCAGAAAGGTCTTAACCAGTATGCTGCAGCAGGCGTCGGCAATGCCATCGGCGGCCTTCTTGGCGGCGGCGTAGGAGCGGTTGCAAGTTTAATTCCGGTTGTAGGCCCTGTTCTGGGTGCAACCTTGGGACAGACAGCCGCTCAGCTGTTCGGAAGTGCAGTCGGCGTAGGTCTCGGTAACCTCAACAAAACCGTTACCGAAAACATCTCTTTCTCGGTCAACACATCTTACCTTGATAAATTTGCCCAGTATGCCGAAGAGCTTACGGAAGCTCACGTTGAAAGAATGAAGCAGGGCAGAAACCTCGGCTACTGGAACGTCGGCGTCTACGTATTCGGACAGAACAACAAAGACGTTGCAACACTCGGCGGAATGCTCAGATCCATTTACGCAGGTAAAGAAAGCTACGTTGAACCTATCCGCGTTCATCTTCTTGACAACAAGTCAGGTGCAATCGACATCGTAAGAGGCAGCTTCGGTATGGTACCTCTTTACAACCAGGATGACGAAAACACAAACGAAGACACGGAATGGCACGTTTTCGGCAAACATTATCAGTACCTGAGCACACCGATGAACACAAAAGAGCTTGCTCTTACAACCTCTCTGCCCCAGAGAGACGTGCCCGGCATAAGATTTGTCAAAACAGCTGTCAGATTTGCCAACAATCCGCCCATCGTTTCATCCGACGATGCTATCTGTCTTGGCAACATTGTTGATACGGGCGTCGAGCAGCAGACAAAGTATGACGTTGACCTCAACGACTTCGTAAGGCACGCTCTTGTTTGCGGAAGCACAGGCTCGGGTAAATCATACACCTGCAAGAGAATACTCAGCGAAATACTCAAAAAGAAGATTCCCGTTCTCGTTATTGAGCCCGCAAAAGACGATTACGTACGCTGGGCAATTGAAATGAACAAACATCTTCCCGAGGATATGCAGTTCAGAATTTATATGCCCGGTTGCGATGAATTTGAAGGTCACAAGCTCGAACAGCTTAAGATAAATCCGTTCCAGCCTGCAGCCGTCAAAGGCGCAAAGGTTGATATGATTTCACGCTGTGAAAACCTTGTTTCGCTTCTCAATGCAAGCCTTCCCACGAGCGACATTTTACCTGTTCTTGTAGACGAAACCGTATATTCGCTTTACCTCGGTTATTACAAGAATGATTTTCTGACCGGCAGACCCATGGACCAACAGCCTGAATATCCGATGCTCTCACATATGACGGATATGGCAAAGTACGTGCTTTCCAAAAAGCACTACGAGGCAAAGGTCAAGGATAACCTTATGGCTTGCCTGCAGACCAGATTCCAATACCTCACAAGAGGCACAAGAGGTCAGCTGCTTAACGTTGATTTCTCAACAGACTACGCTGAGCTCTTTGACAGACCGACCATCATCAACATCAGCAATATCTCCGCAGCAAAAGATAAGGCGCTTATTATGTCAATTCTGATGCTCAGCCTTTTCGAGTACAGAAAGTCAAAGTATGCAAACGACGCCGAATACAGAAATCTTGCTTCACAGAACAAGCTCTTGCACATGACGCTTGTTGAAGAAGCCCACAACATATTACTCAAGCCCGAAAACAATTCCGCCGGCGCAGGCGACCCGCAACGCGTTGTAGCTGATTTGTTCAGCAATATGCTTTCGGAAATCAGAAGCACGGGCCAAGGATTTATGATTGTCGACCAGGTGCCCACAAGGCTTATACCTGACGCAATCAAAAACACGAACTACAAGATAGTTCACAGGCTCACAGCACCTGACGACTGTCAGATTATGAGCTCCAGCCTTGCACTGCGCGAAGACCAGAAATCTCTTATCCCCGCCCTTCAGCAAGGATACGCAATTGTCTGTGGTGATCACGATGACGCGGCTTCGTGGGTTCACCTGAAAAAATTTGAAATGAGGTGAAGCAGTAATGAAAATAATAGAAATTCTCGGACTTTCTATTACTGCCGTAGTAGCTATTATCGGTGTAGTGATGTTTGTTATTGCCGTAGCAATAGTTACCGTGATAATAACCGTCACCAACAAAAAAAGAGCAAACGCAAAATCCACTCAAACCGTCAACGTTCAGCAGGTTAACGAATCGCCTCCCATCGATAAAAATATGCAGCTTGTCATTGACGGCATAAGAACAACCGCATCTTCCTTCAACGGATTGTACGAAGGCGTTTATCAAGCGGTAACAAACCCCGCCGCAGCAGACAGCGACACGCTTGACGAATGGATAATCCGGGTACGCAACATGAATTACAACAACGACTTTACCAACGCATTCCTGACGTTGTTTTATTCCGGCCCCGCAAGCATTGACCTGAAGTACCGGAATCTGCTCACGTGCATACAACTTGCAGGAATACAACGTTCGGACGCTTCCGAGTACTATTATGAGCCTAACGGCATAAAAAAATATATTTGTCTCAGCGACAAAACCCTTGCAGATGGTACTTTGTGTACCGTACTTAAACCGTATTGGTACGCAGACACAAAAATATTAGAGCAAGGATGCATTATCAGAAAGGATGTATAAATTATGTTTGAGCTTTTTGAAAACACACAGCAAAACGACAATATTGAAATCGAAAAAAACGGCATTATTGAGAAGATTGTAGACGTAATCGAAGACGTTCTCGGACTTGACAGCACATCCGAACCCCCTTCAGCAGAAGTTTACGATTACCTCGACAGCCTTGACAGCACCGACGAATTTAGCGTGACCGGTAACCCCCAGGAAGCACTCAGCGTCGTTGACTACGAACAGGGCGACAACATATTCAACGTCGACGGATGTTGCGGACTTGTAAGCAGCTCCAATTTCCTGAATATGTGCGGACTTGAAACTACTGAAAACGAAATCGTAGGTTTTGCGCTTGCTAACGACCTTTGCAGTTACAGCCTTTTCGCACCGCCCGAATCAAACGGCGGCACAAACGACGCACAGATTGAAGCTGTAATTGAGGCATACGGCATTCCCGTAACAGCTTACGAAACCTATGACGGCGGCTCAATCGATGACATTGCAGACGCTATTGACGACGGCAGAGCAGTAACCATCGGCGTCAACGCAGGTTTCCTCTGGAACGAAGCAAGTTGCCTTGGTGACGGTTCCGCAAACCATCAGATTACGGTTACAGGCGTAGTAAGAGATGCTGCCGGCAACGTTGCAGGTCTTGTAGTATGCGACAGCGGCAGAGGCCTTGAGAGCGACGCAGCAAGAGTTCTTACAAGAGAAGAACTTATCAACTGCTATGAAACCGTTGCCGGTTCATCAGCTATCATTTCCGATAACTCAGTAAGATAAGGAGGAATAAACAATGAAAAAATCCTGCATAGAATTAAGAAAAGAAACACTCGCAACACTCAAGGACGCAGTAGGAATTAATTTTGCCGTTTCTTACTTTGTTCCCGTTGTTATTAATAAAGCACTTGCCGACGTTGCATTCCTTTACCCCCTGGCTGCAACAACTGAAAAGACAAGACCTTTCGCAAAGGTAATGTTCGAGCACAATACAGGTAATCTTATCGGATATTCAAACGCATTCATCAACGACTTTATGGATTCCGAAAAGTATCCGATAACAACAAAAATAAATTACGCTCTCTCATCCGATATTTCCGTAGTCGAGCTCAACAACCTGATGAAGCAGGTCAACTCCGAGTACGACGAAATCTGCCGGACAGTTTTCAAGAAGGATATTTCCGAGGAAGAAAAAGAAAAAATCCGCGGATACAAAGCAGCATTTTATGCTTCTGTTCCCGAAGCTCTTATGCCTTACTACGAGGCTCTTTCTCCCGAGTTTTTCAACAGACTCAGTAACATCTGACAGCACTGCGCTGACAAGAAAGGAAGGCTGAAGATATGTTCCCGAATTTTGAAGACCTTGAAAACCGGAACACTTCGGACGTTAGCGAGACAGCAGACGATATTCAGCAGTTTCTGAATTCTCTGGAAAACAATTCGGTAGAAAACGACCAAAACCATTCTCCCGCTCAATCTGTTTTTTCATATCTGGAAAGCATCAACCAAAAATACTCCTACGAAAAAACGGAGCTGTCCAACGGCATTGTAAAAGAAAGCGTTGTGCGCGAAACACACGGCAGCACAACGCGCGATGCCGCCGACTTTTACAACGTAAAAGACGCGGAGGTCGTCTGGCATATTGCGCAAGACGGAGAATCTTGCGCAACAGCTTGTCAGACCTTCATCCTCAACGAATATATCACAAACCCGCAAGACCTTGCAGACCTCGCCGACGAAAACGTACTGATTGACGATTTCGGCGACGAAGCAACCGCACAGGACATAGGAAGCCTGCTCGAATACCACGGCATTGAAACGGCAACCGATTACAATGCAAATTTACGCGACCTCAAAAACGAGCTCGACAGAGGCAACCGCGTAATTGTCAGCGTAGACAATCTTGCGCTTGACGGCAGCTATGACGGCGTTTATCCTTCCTGGGGCACAAACCATACGGTTGAGGTTATCGGAATCGACAACAGCAACCCTGAAAGAATCAGAATAATAATAAATGACCCGGCTGCCGAAGACGGCTGCGGCAAAATTATTGACGAAGACACTTTTATGGCTGCCTGGGGTTCATTCGGCAGGTTTATGATGACAGCCGACAGGGTATGAGGAGAACACAACGATGAAACTTAACGTATATTTGGAAAAATTGCGCGGAGATTCTGTTTTCAGAACAGTTCTGCCTGTAAACCAGAGCATACTTTATCCTATGTTTTCCGTTCAGAACGGCAACCTCTGTGCACATTTTCTTACACACAAAACCGAAATCGGAACAGACGGCTTCAAAGCGTTTTTCCCCGAGTTCTATATGGTTTTCTCTTATCCCGGCGGCAAACTTATGAAATTTGAAAGGCTTTCACTCCATCGTAATTTTACGGTGGAGGATTTTGCATCTTTCGACTTGGTTGCCAAGCCTTCGGCAGAGGAGGCAGAAAGAAAGAGGAACGAGTTGAGCAAGCTTCTGGATTCCGCAGAAAAAATTCTGACCGAGTGGGAAGAGACCGAAAGTGCCGATGTTGAAACGTATAATCAGGCATATTTCAATTTTCTGACCGAAAAACAAAAGCAAGCATTAAAAAAACTTTGACGGTGGATTGTATGGCTGTTGATAAATTAGATTTTATGATATTTGAGAAGAATCCCGATTTATATAACAGAATACGCGACGTGATAATCGGCTATTCCGTTCGCAACGATATTGAAACGGACGTTTATTGGCTGAACGACGAAAAACAGTTGGCGGATATGGCAACCTTGTCGCAGAAGGTTCATATCGCCTTTCTGAACAGTGATTACGGCGAGGTTTCTTTGCTTGCGGGGCAGACCGTTTTCAGAGAGGATGAATCCGTTCTGATTGTTTTTTACGGCAGCAATCCGACCAACCTGAAACCTTATTTCGCATCAAGACCCATCACGTACGCTGACCCCGATGCCGAATCCGTAGAAAAGGTTATAACAAAACTGCACGCTCTGATGTGCGAACGAAAAAAAGTTTTTACGTGGACGAACAAAAACGTACGTCTTTTTATCCCTCACAACAGAATAATCTATATGCAAAGCTATAAAGGATACGTTGATATAATAACCTCAGATACGGTAACACACCATATCCTCGGCAAGCTTGACACGGTGGAAGAAAACCTGAGGGACGATAATTTTATCCGCGTACATAAAAGCGCCGTTGTTAACCTTCGGCTTATACGCTCTATGGACCGCACGAACAAATGCTTTACTATGTCAAACGGTGATAAGGTATACATAAGCAAGGCATACTACAAAGCCGCAAGCGAAAGCTTTGCAAATAACCAATAAAATCACAGCACAATTTTGCGAGCACACGTATCCGATTTCCCGAAATTCGTATATGTTTCTCTTTTGCTGTGACGCGGCGATAATACTGAATCAGAAAAGTCGGCTGTTTTATAAAAAACGGTCGGCTTTTTTGTTTGACTTTTTACCGAAAAATGTTTAAAATGAAGCTAATAATAAAAAGAATGGAGGATTGTGTATGGCAAACAATCTTGTTTTTGACATCCATGACAAACCGAAATTTAATCAGTTGATTATTTTTGCGTTTCAGCAATTGCTCGCAATTATGGCGGCAACAATCGCAGTACCGACAATTGTAGGTCACGATATGTCCATCTCCGCCGCTCTTTTCGGCGCAGGCGTAGGCACAATCGTTTATCAGCTTTTCACAAAATTCCGCAGCCCCGTATTCCTCGGCTCATCCTTCGCCTTCCTCGGCTCAATGAGTGCCGCTTTTGCAGGCGCTTCCTCAATGGCTCTGGGCTATATCGGTCTTCTGCTCGGCGCGGCATTTGCAGGTCTTGTTTACGTTATAATTGCAATTGTCGTTAAGTTTGTCGGCGTCGGCTGGATTAATAAGCTTATGCCCACTGCTGTTATCGGCCCCACAGTTGCACTTATCGGTCTTTCACTTGCAGGCGCAGCAATAAAGGATGTTTTCTCATACGGCCCTCAGGTTGATGGTGACAGCGGTCCGTTTATTATGTCAGCCAAAATCTGGGTATCTCTTGTATGCGCACTTATTACTCTCTTTGTAGTTGTGCTTTGCGCAACGTACGGCAGCAAGAAAGTCAAGCTCGTTCCGTTCATTATCGGTGTGCTTGCAGGTTATGCATCAGCTCTTGTATTTACGGTTATCGGCTACAAAACAGGTATTGAAGCGCTGAAGGTTATCGACTTCTCTCACTTCACCAATCTTGTTTCTAACGGCGTTACGCTCAACACATTCCTCGCCTTACCCGAGTTTTCATTCACGCAGGCTATCAAGGGCATAAAGGATTTTGACGTAAACTACCTTGTAACAATTGCCGTTGCTTATATTGCCGTTGCTTTCGTTGTATTTGCAGAGCACATTGCTGACCATAAGAACCTTTCCAGCATTATCGGTAAGGATCTTCTTGAGGAGCCCGGTCTTCATCGCACACTTCTCGGTGACGGTATCGGTTCCGTAGCCGGTGCAATCTTCGGCGGCTGCCCGAACACAACTTACGGCGAATCCGTCGGCTGTGTAGCCATTACACGCAACGCTTCTGTTGCAACAATCACAACAACAGCTGTTATGGCTGTGCTTATCTCCTTCATCTCTCCTTTCATCGCATTCCTTGATTCTATCCCCGGCTGTGTAATGGGCGGTGTATGTATCACTCTTTACGGCTTCATCGCAGTTTCCGGCCTTAAAATGATTCAGAAAACAGACCTTGAAGACAGCGCAAACCTTTTCACAACTTCCGTAATCCTTATCTGCGGTATCGGCGGTATGGCTATGGCAATCGGCAAGGTTACAATTACAAACATCGCTTGCGCTCTTATTCTCGGCATCATTACAAACATTGTTCTTAATAAATTCAAAAAGAAGAAGGAAGAGAAATAAGCTATGAAAAACTACGATAACGTTGTTATATTCGACCATCCGCTTATCCGCCACAAAATTGCTATACTGCGTGATGAGCGCACAAGCATGAAAGAGTTTCGTGAGCTTGTTGAAGAAATCACAACGCTGATGACTTACGAAAGCCTTAAAGAAGGCGTGCTTACAACCGAAATCGAGGTAAAGACTCCGCTTGAAACCTGCACACAGACCGTTGTGGCAGATAACTCCGTTGTCATCGTGCCCATTCTCCGTGCAGGTCTCGGTATGGTAAACGGTGTGCATGTGCTTTTCCCGTTGGCAAGGGTAGGTCACATCGGTATGTACAGAAACGAAGAAACTCTTATGCCCGAAACCTATTACTGCAAGCTCCCCGACGGTATTGAAAACAAGCTCGTGCTTGTTGTAGACCCGATGCTTGCAACGGGCGGCAGTGCCTGCGATGCAATACAGCTGCTCAAAGACAAGGGCTGTAAGAATATCAAGTTTATGGCTATCATCGGCGCACCCGAAGGCGTTTCAAAGGTTGCAGAAACTCACCCCGACGTAAATATCTACGTTTCAACTCTTGACAGAGGTCTTAACGAAAACGGATATATTCTTCCCGGCCTCGGTGACGCAGGCGACAGACTTTTCGGCACAAAATAAAACACAAGTACTATCGGCACTCTTTGTTTGAAAACAAGGTGTGCCGTTGTTTTTTTGCGGTCAAAGAAGCTTTTTTTGCCAATCAGCGCATTGCAATGGTAATAAAATACTGTTATAACTTAGACCCTGATTACTATGTGATTACATAAGAAAAAACAAAAAAGAGCTAACTGACTATAAAAATCAGTTAGCTCTTATCATTTTTAGAAAATCTGAAAAAATGTTGTCATTTTGTTGTCACGGGCTTAGAAAAAGTCCCGCAAACGGCTATTCTGCGTGGGTTTTAATTTTATGGTATTATTCCCACTCTGTCACCAGCGGCTTTTCAGAGCGGTCTTTCTATGCTTTATGGTATAAATATTATCAGAATTATATCAAAAAAGCAACTGAAAAATCGAGTCTCAAAATTTTTAGTACGATTTTAGTACACTCTTAAAAACAAGAAAAGACCTGCCGCAAGCAGATCTTTTCTTATGGTTTTGGTATTAGCAGTAGAACTTCTCATCAAAATACTTTTTGGGTACTCTACCGCTGATAATGATATAGCCTTTGCTTGCAAGCTCATCATTGAGTCCTCTTATAATGCGATATGCTGTAGGGCGAGAAACCATGAGCATTTGCGCGATATCGTCGGCTGTGTAAAAACACTTGTTTTCAACCATAGTTGTTTTCTCCTTTCGTTTCTTATGCCATAAAGGGGTGTTTAATAAATTGACAAATAATTGAAAAATTAATAACATCATTTTCAACTAACTCAATGAAAGTATGTAAGATTGATTTGCAAAATGTGCATTATGCAAAAATGTGTGTGGGTTTGTGAGATTAATGCTCTTAATCAATACATAACTGATCTTTTTTGTTACTTATAGTTTTGCTGTCGTGTGAAGATGAGTAACTTTGATCTTGGGATAAACTGTTTTCATACTTTACTTTGTCTTCTATGATTTTTTTGAACTTATTGAACTCAGGATCAAACTCTCGTTCAATAGATGTTTTTATGAATGCATCGTAAAAATCTGTTGCGTCTTTTATGTACCAATTTGAATAATTAATTTTTGCAATTTCATTCTTAAGTTTGCGGAGCTGCTGTATACTTGTTTCCTTATTATAGTTGAGTAAAAGTTGCATATTACTTAAATGTTCATTTTCTTGTTGAATATCTTCTTGCTGAGTTTTAAGTTCTGCAATCTGCTGTTTCATAATATATTGTTCTTTTTCAAGATGCTTTTTGCCTTTGCCTGCATCCGGGTGATGAACCTCTATGCTATACTCACGACAAATGGAATCTAAAACGTCTCGCTCCCTGTTTTGCCACTGTATAATTTCTGTTTCCGAATACTTACCGTTTTTGTTTGTAAAACCCATCTCACGCAAAGCTCCGCTTTGTGAACACTGTGTCTGCATACCTCTTTTGTTTTCATATGCAACAGGTATATAGGTGATATGTGCGTGCGGAGCGCCCGGTTCATCTGCGTGCCAATAGGCACCGATAATTTCAAAGTTTGGATTTCTGTTTTCCCAGTCCAAGGTATACTTTTGGACAATTCTTCTTGATACAATTTCCGGCGGGCAGTGGTCCTTGTTGCCGACTGTAACGATTACCTCGTAACACGGATTCTTCTGTTTTGACTTATTGATTGTCTGATAATAATTGTCAATCTGCCTGCGTTTGTCGGGTTGCCTGTCATTATATTCCTCGACAGAATCTCCGAAAATTCTTTCGTATGCGTCTTGGACCATTTCGTGATACCATATCTCAAAATAACCGTTCGGATCGATATGGTCTTCTTTTGACACAACTCTCGGATCGCGAGCGTTGTGTAACTGCGCAACTTTCGGTCCGTTGTGAACAGCTGTTGTCATTGGCATATTTATTCCCATTTTTGACACTCCTTTCTGGTTGATCGGTATTGCTTGTAAACCCTCTGCGACTTGTTTGTTTATAAACCTGCACCCACTTACACAGTTTTATTTCAAGTCGCATTCGTGTTTGCTGCGCATAACCGATAACTCAATAGTGGTTGTGCGCGGCACAACCCCCATTTCGCTCCTCATGCCGGACGGGCAGGGGGTATGGGAGATGCTCTCCCGAAGGCTGTGGACTTCTCCCACGATGTGGCAAACAGTCATTTTGAAATGTCAGCTTTGCCACAAATAATCGACACAATAAACAGAAGGTTTGTTATGCCGATTATGCTCTGATATTGATAACTGTTCAGAGCATTGACGTAATTGAATATGATTTCCGGAAAATAAAAAGGACACACGAAACAGGTGTAGATTCATCTTCCGATGAACACCGTTACATGTGTCCTTCTCATATATAAAGTATGTAAGAATGATAATGCGAAAAAGTTTGTATGATTACAGTCTTTTTTCGTCTTCTTTGCGTTGTTTACTTAAGTTGATTGCGTGGGGTATTCCGAATCCGAGTGTGCCGCCGACAACGAGGCCGATTAACAGAAACAGCCACCAGAGGTTGTTCGGCTTTTCTTCCTCTTCATTAAGTGTGTCGGTCAGCTCGACCTTTTCTTCGATGACTGTTGAAACGTCAACCGTCTTTGTGTACTTCTCGCCGTAGTCGTCCTCGTAGCTGATTGTGAGCGTGCCGTTTACTTCGCCGAGAATTTCCTCGCTTACTCGCAGATTGGCATTGCCCGTGTCGGATTCACCTGCGTTAATTGTGCCGACAAAGGTGCTACCGCCACCATTCAGACCTTCAACATTAAACTCGAACATACAGTTGTAAAGTGTGCTTTTGCCCGTGTTCATAAGGGTGAGGGTGACGGTTGTAACATTGCCCTGTATAACCTTTACCGGTAGCTGTGCTCCGCTGTAATCAAGTGAAGCAACCTGCTTCACCTGAACGAGCAAGGTATCACTTGCGGAGTATGGGCTGTGGTTTTCGTCCTCATATTCCATTGAGAGATTCAGCCTGTGCTCATTTGCGGCGGCTGTGTTAGCAGCGTTCAGTTTAATATTCCAAGTGTAAACACCGCCTGCGGAAATAGCGGACACATATTTTGTACCCATGCCGTCGGGCTTGATTTCGCCGCTTTCATCGGACAGCGACAGCTTGATGTTGCTGACAGCCTTATTGGGGTTAGTGTTTTTGATAGTTACTTTCAAAGTTGCGCTGCTGTCGGGAGAGATAAAACCGTTTTCAAGCTCATAGCCAGTTACCATAAGCCGTGGGCTTGAATTGTTTTGTTTGGTTTCTTCCTCTGTTTTACCTTTTACATTTATGTTGAGCGTGTCGCTTGAATTTCCGCTGCCGCCGCTTTCGGTTTCATATTCAGCTGAAACGGTAACAGCGTGGTTGCCGTCAGTTGCCTTTTCGGTTGCTTTGAGTTCAAGCACCCAAGTGTAAGCTCTGCCCGAAAATATTTTGCTAACATAAGCTGTTCCTGTGCCGTCGGGGATTATCTCACCCGACGGGTCGGAAAAAGTGAGCTTGATATTTTTTATATCAATACTGCGGTGAGTGTTTGTCAGCTTTATTGTCAGCTTTGCCGAGCTGCCTGCACTAATCGTACCGCCGTCAACGGTGTATTCCGTTACCATCAATTTAGGCATTGACGGTACTTCTTCGGCAAAAGCGGAGAAGGAAAAGATAAATATTAAGCATAGAATAAAAGATAGTTTTTTCATAATATCACCAATTAAAGTTCACGGATATTCTCAACAATGCTGTTCTTCATTTCCTTTTTGATTTTTACGTAAAGGTTGATGCTGCAAATTAGGAATAGTAACGCTACAATTAGCGCCGCCTGCCAGATTTCAAAAGACAAGTTCATATCCTCGAACGCAAATTTAATTATTGCATTTCCAATCATATATCCGCCAAAACCTATGCCGCAACCCCAGCAAAACATTGAAAGGAGCTGACGGATATATGACTGAGTTATTTCTTTTACACTTGCACCGACTGCGCGAAGTGTTCCGATTTCACGCTTACTTTGCCTAATTTTAGCTGTCAAAGCGTTGTTGACGATGCTTGCACAGATTGAGAAGAAAAGAATAACAATAGCTATCATTGCAATGAACAGAATTCTTATAAAGTCGGCATTTTCTTTATCCTTTGCATAGCCGGAAACGGGAGTAAAATAAGTAAGTCGGATCGTAGCCATGT
>JAZRRT010000015.1:0-10082 GCA_045650985.1 Acutalibacteraceae bacterium
CTCAGGCACACGAGCAGCTTCCTCAGAACGACGTTGCCCTTACTCTCGCAATCAGAGTTATGGCAGACAACAATATGAAAGACGTCTATTCCAACCCTGCGTTCCCGCAGTTCAATGAAGGCAGACTCACATTCAACGCACGCGATAACATTACCGCGTGGAACGAAGCCGACAAGAGCGGCATCAGCGCAGAGAAAATTGCCGCAGTTGAAGCCGCGGTCGCAAAGGTTGAAGCTCTGCTCGGAGAAACAATAGTTGACCAGGCAACCTGGAACGCCGCAGACGCTGAGCTTGAACAGGCACTTGTCAGTGCAGGCGTAATTGCGGATGAATCCCCGAGTGCTGCTGAAAACGCATTAACATCAGTGCTCAAATACCTCAACAAAACCGTAAATATAATCTTCAAGAATTTTTAAAATCATCAAAACACAGCACCGCATACAAAATGCGGTGCTGTGTTTGATTCATCCCGCCGTTATTGCAAAAATCGCACCGTTTCAACACAAAACGAAGTCGCACTTGATAGTACCCGTCATCTGTGCTATACTCTTAAAACAAACAAAACGGAGTGTAATTATAATGAAGAAAATTATCAGCTTTATTTTAATTTTTACAACCCTGTTGATGATACCTTTTGAGGCGTCTGCACAGGAAGCTTCCTTTGACACGGGGATTGTTGATTTGCCGCCCAAAAGCAACACACCCGGCGAAATCCGCACCCGCAAACAGGTTGACGGACTTCGTATGTACGTTGACGAAGAAAATCCTCTTTTTATGATAAGAAACTGCCCTATATGGGGCGGACCGCAAACAGGCGAAGCCTTTGCGGAATATGCAATCAAAACATATTATGCGCTACCTGAAGATATACGTAATTTTGCGGTTATCTATATCGACGAAGGCACAACAGATATGACGCCTGCCCGACAGCTTGAATTCTGGGACGAGCTTCTGACCGTTACTGACGAAGCAAACGTACCCATTGTCTGCCAGAGTGAATGTTTCTGCACAAACAAAACTCGTGACCCCTTTACTCAGGAAGAACTTTCGGCTGTATTCAAAGAGCATCCTTCACTTATGGGTTTTGTTCAGGTTGAGCTTTCAACAAACGGAGTTACCAACGAAAAGCTCGCTTACGACGAAGTAACGGAAGATAACGGCGTTAACAAAAACATTCTTGCAAGGCTTAAATCCTGCATCAAAGCCTGCGCAGAAAACGGCGGACTTTTCATCTGGCAGGATATGGAATACATCTACTGGAAAAAAGCCAACTATATCAACTATATACTTCAGGACAAAGAGCTTTACAACCTGCTCAAAAGCAACACCGAAAACGTCATTATTATGGACAAGCACAACGGACACGGCAGACATTTCGCCAGCCAGTCAAACATTCTCGGCTGTTGGCTTGACGACGTTTGCGGAAACTGGGGTGTTAACCTTGAAAATTTCCTTTGGTATGAAGAAGGCTTCGTTGATTACGATGACCTCGGCGTTGCCCCCAACGAGCCTGATCCCGTAACAACAGCAAAATATCCGCCCGCTCTTTACGGCATTGATATGATAGCTGACCTTGTCGGCGGCGCTACTGTCTATGCGATTGAGGGTACATTCAGCAGAGGAGGACTTTACCACTTCATAGACGGTGAGGTTGTACTTACGCCAACGTTTTATGACGTTCTTTACCCGATTTATCAGTTGATTCTCAACGGCGCTGTTCCGAGCAAAGAAGAGGTAAAGCAAAACATAAACGTTGCTTACAAAATGACCCTGCCTACTTCCTATGCACTCAGCGGAAACGACGCACATCTGCTTCAGGGACTTTACTGCGATACGTTCACGTTCTTTCAGGAGAAATTTGAAAACATCTATTTTGACTGTACCAAGACCTGGGTTCCTTCAACGGGAAGATACTATATCATACCCATCCTTCCGATTCATTCAAACCCGGAAGAAGTACTGCCCGAAAGCAAAATCCTTAATGATTTCAGTTATTTCTTCAACCTTCTGTTCATCAATCCCATAAAGACAAAATTCTTCAATAAATACTACGAAGAAACATATACGGGCAACGGTGTTCTGTTCGATATAAACGATTATATTTATATCTTCAACAGCAACGAAAACAAAACGATTGACAGCGAGCAGACGGTAAACTACACTCTGCCCGAAAGCGGAGCCGGAATCACGGCGGAATTTGCGGCACACACATACGCTGTTATAGATGAGAGTGAAGATAAGATTGAAATTGATTTATGCAATCTGCGCCTTGATACCGATGCCGTGTGTAACGGTCTTGAGAGCGAAGATCAGTTTATGAGAGCATATGCGGCAGGCGGAAAAATGGATAATCCCGATGATTTCAGAACGTCGGTAATTATCCTTTCAGGCTTTGATACTGCGCCCTCCGTTAATGCCTGCGGCTCAAACGGAGCAAGAGGCAGAGCCGAGTGGGATGCCCAGACAAAAACGATGAAATTAACTGTTATATCAAACGGTGAAACAAGAATAACAATTGAAAAATAAAACAAAAAACATACGGGTTGTTTAAAAGCGACCCGTATGTTTTTTATCTTAAAGCTGTGAATTGATATGTGCCCAGACGAAAACGTTGTTTGATTTTACAATTTCTTTGTGTTGCCACAAGCCACTGTTTGCAAAAGTATTGTCAGCATAAGTTATATCCGAACAGTATTTGCCGAAGCGAATCTCACCCTGAACTGAATTTTCGTCAAAGAAAGCGCCTGTATCAACCGTATTTTTCGCGAAGACAAGACCGTTTACATTATCCGTCCTTATCAGAGCTGACGGTATATCGGTAAAGCTGTTTGCGGTAATTTCAACGTTTGTGAAAACTGCCGTTTCCGCAGACCTGCCTGCAATATTGGTACCGATTTCAATTACCGAGCCCCAATTGCTGTAATTGCACTTTTCAAAGGTATTGTTGCGGATGATAAGGTTATCAACGCCCGTACCCTCCTGCCAGAGAGCAGGCTCAATATCCATAACAACCTTTATTGCCTGTGCCATTGTTTTGTAGAATCGATTGTTTTCACAAAGTCCGTTTGAGGATTGAAGCAGCAAGCCTCTTGCTCTGTTTTCGTGGAAAAAGTTGTCCGAAATGACGTAGTTGCCGCTGTTGCACGCGGTGTTAAATGCCGTCCAGCCTGCCGTTACACCTTCCGGCAGATTTTCAACAACAACCTCTTTGGTTATACCTTCCAATGCTTTGATGCTGACTATTTTTGCAGTCAGATCCGTACCCGCAAATTTATCGTCCTTAAACGCAAGTGTGTCGCCTGCCTCGAGCCTCATCGCAGAGGCAATCAACGTAACCGTATTGCCGTTTACCGCCGAAACGTAACCGAGACCGTCGTGCACATTAATGCAATCATCGCCCATTCCGCTTATGTCGCAGCCTGAAATATTGAAGCATCCGTTTGTGTTAACAATATGAATCGCATCTGCGGTCAAAGATACACATCGTTTATCTGTGTATTCGGGATTAACGCCTATATAGCTGTTTATAATCTGAAAATGCGAACAGTTGCCTTCGCATACGTAAGCCATACCTGAGCTGCCGTAAATATTGACGTTATCAAACGTTATATTCTCGCTGTAATCTCTGATGCTGAAAACCGTTCCGTCGTAGACGAAATGCCTGAGAATATAGGTTTCTCCGTTTTCAAAGTCGTCAAGACATCCGTTATGCGTTACACGCAAAGTGTTCTCCGAAATCTTCTCGACGGATTTTACACTCGACACATCCTGATACAGATAGCTCTCCTTCGAAGAATATTTCGCGCCGAAAGTATACGTTTCGGGGTCGCACTGCGTAATCGCCATAAGTCGGTTACTTTCATCGCAATATTCCGAATCCTTAAAAACAAGATCAAGCGTATCGGTTTTGGGATTACTGTTCTGAACGGTAACGACAGATGCCAGCGGGCTTTCTGCCCAGTTCCAATCAAAATTGAGATTTCGTATTTCAACGCAATCGCTGTTTCTTACAAAAAACTTATACCCTGTTGAGGAAAAAACAAAGGTTGCTTCGTTCCCTTCAATCAATAAGTCTGTGCAGTTGTTAACATCAAGACCGCTTATACTTCTGAAGTAATATGTACCCTCGTTGATAACAAGTTTTGTCTGAGGATGCTGCGCACAATAATCAAGAGCGCTCTGAAAAGCAGAAAAATTATCTTCATTCTCTTCAGAAAGTCCGAAATCTGCCGCGTTTATCTCATTCATATATTCAGCTTTGGGGCGCTGAATGTAGAATTTCGTTCCGTTTGCGCCGCTGATTTCGTCTGCCGTTCTGATTTCGCTCAAGTTATCAAGCGACTCGATGAGCACTTCGGATTCGACGGGATTTGTTACAGTTGAAGTAAACAACAGCAGTATTGAAGCAATAAATGATACCAATTTCAGAAGCATATAATCTTCCTTTCAGTTTTCTTATTTATCAGCCTGACTCAATATTATCATACGAAAAAACAAATATCAATACGAATGCGGTATGATGCCGTACAGTGCAAAACAGATTTAAATGCTTATTGTTTTTCTATGTTATTTTATGGTATAATCCGGTAAGTAAAAATATATTTGAGGGATAATTTATGTTCAATAAAATTATTGCGGCAATAACCGCTCTGTTCACTATGCTTGGCGGATACTTTTCCGCATTTACAGACGCCATACTGTTTCCGTCTTACGAAATGACCGATTCAATCCGCTATGCTCAATCACTCGGTCAGGGTTGGAATCTCGGCAACACAATGGAAGCATGCGAAAAGTTTTCAACCGAGAAAGCAGGACTTGAAACAGAAACGATGTGGGGCAACCCCGAAACAACAAAAGAGCTGATTGCTTTTGTCAAAGAATGCGGCTTTGATTCCGTGCGTATCCCCGTAACGTGGGCACAGCACCTCGGCGACGCACCGGATTATAAAATTGACGAAGCGTGGCTCGACAGAGTTAATGAAATTGTCGATTGGGTGCTCGAATATGATATGAAAGCCATAATCAACGTTCATCATGACGATGCTTTCTGGCTGATTACGGATAACGAGCACAAAGAAAGCTCAAAAGAGATTCTCACAAAAATCTGGCAGCAGCTTTGCAACAGGTTTGCCGATTACGATGAAAACCTTGCCTTTGAAACAATGAATGAGCCGAGAGTAGCAAACGCAGAGGATGAATGGCAAGGCAACGAAGAATCCAGAGCCGTTGTGAATTACCTCAACTTTGCCGCACTTGAAACAATAAGAAACAGCGGCGGCAACAACGCAACACGCTACGTACTTATACCCACCTATGCCGCAAGCGGACTTAACGAAAACATCGACGCGCTCGAGCTGCCCGATGATGACAGAGTAATCGTTTCCGTCCACTACTATTTCGGCACTGCTCATCAGTCGGAATTTTCGGACAACGAAAACAAGTGGAGCATCTCGGAAAAATATTCGCTCTACAAAACCTTCCGCAGAATGCACAAGCGCTTTATTGCCAAGGGTTACGGAGTGTGCAAAAGCGAGTTTGGTTGGACGGACAGAGACAACCTCGAAAACCTCGCCTCAAATGCCAACTACTACGTTGAGCTTGCCGAAAAATTCGGCTTCTCTTGCATTGTCTGGGATAACGGCAGCTCATTCGAGCTGATTGACCGTAAAAATCTGAAACAAATATACCCCGAATACATTCAGGCAATAACGGAAGATATATCCGATAAATTATAAGTCTGCTGATAAAAAGGGAACAAACCGACTGAAAATCACGGTTTGTTCCCTTAACTTTTTTATTGGGGCAAGTTAGAATTTATAAGGTTTTCTGCCTGTAAATCTGACAGGCCGTATTCTTTTGAGTGTTCGAGCAAGAGGATGATCAGTGCCATCTTTTCTTTATGAGCATTCGCTCTGATCAGCTTTGCAAGCTGACCGTCAGCAGAATGGTAATCGAAATGCAAATCTATTGCCCTTGTGCAGAGTACTCCGACATCATCGGAAACGGTTTTTGAAATCAGAACGTCTTCGTATATTTTGCTGTAAATACCAAGGTTTACGTCAATATCAGAGTCCAACACCTCGAATGTTTCGTCATCAATGTAATTGAGCTTTAATTCTCCATGATATTTGATTTGTTCCAGATACGCTAACAGAGTCAGTAAATTCACCTGGCAAAATGTATCTTTGCCAAACCACAAACAAATTGTCTGATAGTCATCATTTTTTAAAGCGTCATACACATACATTTTGGCTCTGTATTCATTTTCGGTAACGCCCAATGATTTTGCACGAAGTGTAATAAACTGCTGTGAATAAATATCTGTCACAGCCTCGCCATCCATCATAGCTTCACAAAACGGAACAGCTGTTCCGCCAAACTTGGATATAAAGTGTTCGTTAAAATATTCACCGTTTGTGATATTTAAAATTTCACCGTGCATACAACACCTCAACTAACCGGGATTTAAAGAGACTTTCCGCCGGATACTTTTATGACTTGTCCCGTAATCATTCTTGCTTGCTCGCTTGCCAAGAATAAAATCGTCTCGGCAATATCTTCGGGTTGAATCAGCTTGCCCATAGGAATTAACGGAATGACGACTTTTTCAAAATCTTCATCAATCCATCCCGTCTGAGTCGGACCGGGGGCAACGCAATTCACCGTAACTCCGTACTTTGCCGCTTCGAGTGCAATACTGCGAGTAAGCGCCTCTAAAGTTGCTTTGCTGGCTCCGTAGGTAATCTGACCTGCAAAAATTTGAGCGGCATCTGTTGAAATATTTATAATTCTTCCGTAGTCGCCACGGTGCCTGATAAATTCTCTTGTCATCAGAATACTGCCGCGGACATTAACTGCAAAAGTGTCATCAATCACATTTTGGGTAATTGTTTCTATTGTATCGCAACCTGTTTCATCATCGGTTGCCGCATTGTTAACCAGAATATCAACCTGACCGTATTTTTGGAGAACTGCAGAATAGATTTCTTTTACAGATTCCTCATCGGAAATGTCGCTTTCAATAACAATGTAGTCTGCATTCATTTCTTTGAGTTTGCATTCTACGGCATCAGCATCTCCTGCATTGGCGGCATAATATCTGTCTGCACCGTTTCGGTCTGTCTTGTCTGCGTCAAACGGCCTGGGTACTTTCTTATACAACAAAGCCACCTTCGCGCCTTCACGGGCAAAGGCAAGCGCTGTTGTCGCACCGATTCCCCACGGGTTATTTGCTCCTGTAATTACAGCAACTTTGTCTTTTAATCCATAATCAACCATTGGGATTACCTCCGCAAATTTTTGTCTGTATGATAAATCGGTGCTTTAATATTATATGCTTTCAAATCAAGGCTTAAAATATGCTGTCAACTGCTCGTCTGCATTGTCAGCCATTTTGCTGTTTGACGTATCATCACGAAAAATCTTATTCCGTATACAGCACAACAGGTCCGTATAATCCGCCTGATACAAAGTCTTTGGCATACTCTGTTTCCGCTTCAAAATACGGAGATAATTCTTCGATTTTCCACTTATCAAAATAATCGGTATGAACGTAGCGGTTTGCCGATGTGTTTGTCACAATTACTTTAAGAGTATTGTTTTTATCAAGCACGCCGCAAGGTATTTTTAATCTGTGCGGTGAAGCCCAGGCTGTGCCGAGAAATTGATTGTTGAGATAAACACTTGCAGAGAAATGCACTTCGCCAAGGTCAATTTCGCCCTCTTTGCCGGCTTTATCATCGGCAAGTGCAAATGTTGTTTCGTAAATACAACTTCCCGAATATTCGATTCCGATTAATCTACTCCAATCACCAAGGGTGACGGAGCTTATTTTTTCGGTATGCTTTACGTTATCGAATCCGTTTTCGTTGAAGATAAGTTCAGTATCTTTGCTGAACATAAACTGATTTGAAATTTCGTGCTTTGCATTAAAAATTTTTATATCTTCCGCTTCAAAAACTTCTTCTGTAAGCAGAATAACCGCAGTTTCACCAACGGCAAGAGAAAGATTTAAAATTCCGTTTACGGTTTTGAAACGCCGTAATTTACCGTTTTGCAAATCGAGCAAACAGCCGTTTTCAGCGGGCAAAGAAACCTCAAAATCTCCGCTTTCGTTCGCTTCGTTAAATAAGCAGAATATTTCGGCATTTTCTGTTTTTCTGCGCATCGCACGCAAGCCTGATTTATCCGCCTTAATTACGGGCACTGCGTCGGCAACACTATACGAAACCTTACCGCCAAATTCATTTAATATTCTCTTAGTCTCCTGCGGCACAAACGCACCCTCGGGGATAATGATATGTTTATACTTTGCATTGCCGATACGTATACAGCCGTCTTTGATTTCGGCTGACTGAACAGCATCATCGTCAACAATATCAAAATCAACCGTCTTATCTTCAAGTGCTCTGCCAAATTTATCAAAGGTGTTTGCAACAGCCTTGGCATTAAGCCTGCCCTGAAAATCGCTGACAGGATAGTAAAGTGCCGTTTCGCATACTCTCTCTGCGAGTGACGATATGTACGAAACCCTTTCCGTATAAAGGTTAAAAAGGTCAAGGTTTTTGTAATACGGCTGGCTTCGGGTAAAAATCGGCAGCTCCTGCGCAAGCAGAGCATCTTTTCTGCCGAGCGGAACGTTGAAAAGATTGAAAATATTTATTCCTCGAACAGCAAGGCAACCGACAGTAAACCGCATTATGTCATAGCTTACGGCAGCACCTGCTACACCTAAAATCTCACACATTGCAAGCTTTGTACCGTTATGTGCGGCGGCAGACGAAGCGTACCTCGGAAAGAATCCGTTATAACCGTTCATATCATCGTTTTTGACAGATTTATTTTCGGGATAAAACTGACGCCATATAACGTCAATACCCGGAATATCAAGGCAACGCAGGGCACGCATCAGATTGAAGTTATTGCCGCCGTTGATACAGCCGAGCGGATCGTGGTCTTTATCGAGATGACCCGTAAAATCAAGAGCGTTATCGTTTGCCCATTTCTTGCAGGGCAGAAGAAAATTTTCGCAGAACATACGACTGCACAAGTCATACCAACGGTGCAGAATGTGAACGTTCTCCCGAGTTACCTCTACCCTATCCGTAATAAGCGGCAAATACGGTAATATTGATTCGCCATATATCGCTTCATACCTTTGAACAAGCTCATCATTGAACGCATCAGTCGGCGCTTTCGGCTCATCGGTAAATACAGCCGTGACGTTACTGTTGAGCAAATATTTTTTGTGAGTTATTTCAATAAAATATTCGGTTGCTTTTTTGTTGAGCAAATCGGGATAAGTGCCGTTTTCTTTTTCTGCAACGTATTCCGTAACAACGTTATCTTTATCAAAAATATAACCATCCGATATCATCTCGCACTCATTTATGAATGCGGCAACGGTAGCAGAGTTTGTTTTTTTATAAACCTCTCCTGCGGAAAAACTATACTCATAAACTTCGAGGGTCTGCCTTGCGTATTCGGGATGGTCTTTCATAACTCTTCCGCAGGCACTGCCCGAAGGCCAACCACCTTCATCATAAATCCAGCAGATCATTCCGAGCTTTTTGCCTTGCTCAAAAGCATAAGCACAAAGTTCGAAATATTCAACTGAAAGGTATTCAGGTTCAAGATTTGTAGGCATACTGTTGGGACGGAATTCCTTCGGCTCGGGAAGAATATAAAACGCTCTTATGCCGAGACTCTGCATTTCGGCAAGCTGAGCGTCTATAATTTCGCGTGTGCAGACATCGTTCCACACCCAGATATATACGGGTGCGAAAACGACATCGGGAGATATAAATTTGTTTACGTCAAATTCATTGTTGTTTTTCATTGTCAGGTCACACATTTCTGTCGTATCTGTTCTGCTTTTTAAGGCTGTTTGTAAACAACTTGAGGAACACAACCATTATCACATATAAAACAGCGAGGAAAACGGGATATATTTTTATTCCGAATGTTCCGCTTATAAGGCTTACCATAGGCGGCGCCAGCATAACACCGATGTAGGCAAAAGCTATCTGCGAACCCATAACGGACTGTGATACATCTTTACCGAAGTTATGCGGTGTAAGATG
>JAZRRT010000016.1:0-6548 GCA_045650985.1 Acutalibacteraceae bacterium
GGACCTTGCTGATGTTTCCTGTATCTCCTGCGGTCAGTGTATCGTTAACTGCCCGACAGGCGCTATCTACGAGAAGGATGACACAGCTGCAGTATTTGCAGCTATCAACGACCCTGAGAAGTTTGTTGTTGTCAACACAGCTCCCTCTATCAGAGTTACTCTTGGCGAGTGCTTCGGTATGAGCATCGGCTCCAACGTTCAGGGCAAGATGGTTGCTGCTCTTCGCAGACTCGGCTTCGATAAGGTTTTCGATACCGATTTTGCTGCTGACCTTACAATTATGGAAGAAGGCTACGAGCTTCTTGACAGAATCAAGAACGGCGGCACACTTCCGATGATTACTTCCTGCTCACCCGGTTGGATCAAGTATTGCGAGCACTACTATCCCAACTACCTCAAGCATCTTTCAAGCTGCAAGTCACCCCAGCAGATGTTCGGCGCTATCACAAAGACATGGTACGCTCAGAAGATGGGTATCGATCCCAAGGACATCGTAGTTGTAGGTATTATGCCTTGTACTGCAAAGAAGTTTGAGACAAAGCGTGACAATCAGGCAGCTTCCGGCTATCAGGATGTTGACTATGCACTCACAACACGTGAGCTTGGACGTATGATTGAAACAGCAGGTATCTACTTCAACCATCTTCCCGACGAAGAGTTTGACAATCCTCTCGGCGAAGGCACAGGCGCAGCTGTTATCTTCGGCGCAACAGGCGGCGTTATGGAAGCAGCTCTGCGTACAGCAGTTGAGGTTCTCACAGGCGAAGAGCTTGAGAGTGTTGACTTCACAGAAGTCAGAGGCCAGGGTATCAAGGAAGCAACTTATAAGGTTGCAGGTATGGATATCAAGGTTGCAGTTGCCAGCGGTGCGGCAGCAGCACACGAGATTATGGAGAAGATTAAGGCAGGTACTGCTGATTATCACTTCATCGAGATTATGGGTTGCCCCGGCGGTTGCGTAAACGGCGGCGGTCAGCCGATTCAGTCCGCAACAGTTCACAACTTCGTTGACCTCAAGGGCAGACGCGCAGCAGCTCTCTACGAGGCTGATAAAAACCTTCCCAAGAGAAAGTCACACGAGAGTGAAGCTGTCAAGAGAATTTATGCTGAGTTCCTTGGCGAACCCAACAGCCATAAGGCACACGAGGTTCTCCACACAAGCTACGTAGCAAGACCCAAGTATAAATAATCTTAAATAATAAAACTGCAAGCTTACCTAACGGAAAGCTTGCAGTTTTTGTTTTATTAAATATTACTCGGATATGAGTTCGATTATGCTTTCAATTGCCTGCTGTTTTTTATGGGACAGACAGGCTATTTTGTTTGCCAGTCGAGCGGCAGTTTCTGCTTCACTTTTGCTGCCGAACATCAATTCTTCTTCGGTTATTTCAAGTACGTTGCTTATTTTTTCTATAAGATTGAGGCTCGGTCTGTATGTGCCCGTTTCAATTCTGCTCAGATGCTCTGTTGATATATTAATCATCTCAGAAAGGGTTTCCTGAGTAAAGCCTTTCATTTTTCTGCCGTCTTTTATTCTTTGACCGATAGTCTTGAAATTAATCATAATGCAACCTCAAAGAGTATTTTGATTTATCTTATCAAGATAAAGAATAAATATTAATGATATAAAAAATCATTATTGACACATAAAATCAACAATGATATAATTTGCTTGCCTTCAAAAGGAAAAAAATTAAAAGGAGCAATGTTTTATGAAAAAAACAAGCAAACTACTTTCACTTGCGTTGGTTGTTATTATGGCTTTTTCTGTTTTTGCAGTAAATAGCTCAGCCGTTGCAACCGAGCTTCCTGCAGGCAGCAGTAAGGCAACAGCAACAAATATTCCTAAGTATGATGTGGAATATGTAAGTACACTCAGTAAAGCCAAAGAAGTAGATTGGTTTAAGTTTACTACACTTTCAGAAGATGCATATTATACAATTACATTAAAAAATTACAACATTCCTGTAGGTGGTGCAGGTGTTGGAAATTGGTATCTTGAAATGTTTGTTTATGATGAACATAATCAAGAAGTTATACACAATAATTCATACTACACCCCCTATACTAATATAAAACTGGAAAAAAACACAACGTATTATGTTAAAGTTTTTATGGGATCATCAAAAGATGAAAGCACTGGCAATTATGCGATGATTTTGTCATATAAATTTGATGAAATTCCAAATGAAAAAAACAAAGCGACATCGATAAACCTTAATAAAAATATTATTAATTCATTAGATGGTACAAATGATGTTGATTGGTTTAAATTCACAACATCTTCTGATGATACAAGTTATACATTCAATCTGCAGAGTTTGAATATCCCTGAGGGTGGCGCAGGTTTAGGAGATTGGTATCTGCATCTGTATATTTATGATGAGTATGAACAGGAAATAGCAAACGTAGATACATATTATAATACTTCCCCAAAAGCAACATTGGAAAAAAATACAACATATTATGCTAAAGTAGTTATGGGATCATCAAGAAATGATTGTACAGGAAATTACAAATTTTCCATTAATACTGATTCTCAAAAAACTCTTTCCGGCATCAATGTTTCATCACTGCCTGCTAAGCTGACATATACCGTCGGTGAAGAGCTTGATATTACGGGTTTGGCTATCACAGCTAACTATTCTGACGGCACAAGCGAAGCTGCAGCTTCTTATACTATCGATGGCTTTGATTCAACAACCGAGGGGACAAAAACTATTACTGTAAGTTATACAGAAGGCAGTGTAACAAAAACTTGCACTTTCGACGTAACTGTTACAGCTACAAGCGACAACAGCGGTACAGGTTTCTTCTTGTTCGACTGGTTTATGGCATTTATTAACTTTATTGTAAATATCTTCTCAATCTTGTTTTGATTAATTTAATTGCCGCACACTTCTGCTGAAGTGTGCGGCAATTTTTTGCGATGTATGATTTATACAATACGGTTTTACTGTTTCTTTATATTATTTCATCTCATAGGATAATAGTAGTATGTGTTTTTGCCGCTTTGATACGTTATCCACAGCGTAGAGGTTTCTTCGTCATAAAAATAACCTACCGGCTCAAGCTTCTGGTTTTCGTAGTAGTAAAATTTGTCGGTTGATACGGAGCGGCTCTTATACATCTTGTGTTCATTGGTGAAAACCTTGCCGTTTCCGAATTCGTTACGGTATTTCTTCATTGCCGTGTATTGTTCGGGCGTACAGTATTCAACCTCAATTGTAATATTCTGTTTTCCCGTTGCTTCTGAAACGGAGATTATTTTAATGGTTATTTGCGGGTCGTTTGCTTTGTATTCGAGAAGAGCCATGAAGTTGTTGCCTACGCCGCTGTCCTTATCGTTGTCACGTATCTTACCGTCAGCGTCAACCAGCGAAACGTCGAAGTCGGATTTTGTGTTTGAGGATTTGATGATGTAATATCCTGTCTTTTTAGGTTGGAAAACGATTCGGTTTTCTTCCGCGCCGCTGTCAATCTGGAAATCGTAACGGTCGGCTGATTCTATAACGTACAAGTTTGATTGCGTGACAGCTTCGTCATTCTTATTGTCAGCTGGTGCTTTGGTAAAATTGCCGAACATGACAAAAAAGACAATGCCTGCCACAAGGATGAGGGCGGTTAAGACAATACCTATTATTGCTCCGACAGGTTTTTTTGTTTTCTCAACAGGCTGTGTAACAGGTTGCGATACAGGTTGCGATACAGGTTGCTGCACAGGCTGCTGCACGGTTGGAATCGGCATTGTGGGCAACGGTTTGCAGTGTTCTGCAAGTTTTGTAAGGAAGTCCTTCAGGCTGCCTGCCGAACGGTATTTTGCTGCAATATAGTTTTGCATTGATGTATAATCTGCACGGATTGAGAAAAGTTCATCAATCGTATGTGCATTGACGTCAACCATAAGCAGTCCGAGA
Source organism: Acutalibacteraceae bacterium (assembly GCA_045650985.1). Lineage (GTDB taxonomy): Bacteria > Bacillota > Clostridia > Oscillospirales > Acutalibacteraceae > UBA8612. Next base: position 3,918 of record JAZRRT010000016.1, read on the forward strand.
TAAGGTGCGGCGCTGTTGTCTCTTTGCTTTACTTCGCTGAAAATATTTGCCGCATCAGCGTTGTATCCGTCGCTCAACAAGTCGAATGCAACGGAAAGGTTTTCGTTGTTTTCGTCTGATGCATAAAAACCGAACAGGTTTTTGAGTCTTGCCCATTCTTCACTGTCCACAAAACTTGCTTTTTTCTCATATTCGTCAAAGTTGAAAGGCGTATTGAGTGAGATTGTTTCGTCTGTTGCCTTGGCGATGGGCTCGTTGCTGTAAACGTCGGTTATTTCAAGAGGGGAGTTTTTAAGCGGTACTGTTGTAGCGGTTTGAGTGAAAACTTCCTCAGCTGTGTCATATATCTCGAAAGGTCGATCCTGTGCGGCAGACATAAGCTTGCTGAGGGTGTGGTTGAAGAAATCATCGTATGTTGTATCTTGGGATACAGCTTCTTTTTGTCTGAGGAGGACGAGGCGTATAATCTGGAGCACAGGTGCATTTTTGAAAACACCGTCGCTTTTTGCCTCAAGTGCGATTTTTGGCATTATTGAACGGTAGGCATCGAAAAGAAGCTCGCTTGCCGTTGCGTAATTTGTTCCGGCAGCTTCAGCAATATCTGATATTTCAAGGCCGCAGTACATTCTCATGTAAATAACGAGTATGTAGACAGGTTTCAGTTTATCAACGTAGCTGATAAATGCGTATGCCTTATTGATACATTCATCAGATAAGCCGATGTTGAATTTTTCGCCTGATTTGAAGAACGATTGCATAAGCTCATTTTCATATCCGGGAGAAGCGGGCAGAGTAATTCGCTTGAATGCTTCTTTAGCTGCGGCCATACAAACAGCTTTTTCGTCTGTGTAGTCGGCAGAATTGACGGCAAGATAAGTGCGGTTCATAACTTCTATTGCTTCATCAGACGATTTGAATACGCTTACAAGCATATTGTAAATCTTCTTTGCAGTTTTTGTATAAACGGCAGCAAAATCGGTGTTGCTGAGCATATTTAACGATACCTCCTTTTACAGCTTAAAAAGGTTGCTTTTGAAAGGATTATAGCATACAAAAAAAACAATGTCTATACCTGAAATCAAGCCGGATTGACAAAAAACGGAGACTGACTTTTGAGGTCAGTCTCCGTTTTTGTCGGATGAGAATTAATAAGAGTATGCAGGATACCAGAATGTTGTTTTTACATCGTAATGATTTGCTTCTACCGCAACCCAGAGAACTTCGTTGTCAAAGTCAAGGTAGTAATCGACAATTTCCTGATAGTTGCTGTCTTGATAGTATTCGTAATCGCTGTCATAATAGTGCGAATAGTAGATGGGTTCAGAGTTGTATATGTAAACGTCGTCTACAAGATACCTTCTGTATGCAATCAAAGCATTTGCTTCGAAGTTGCCTGCAAAGTAAACTTTTACGTCGACATCTGTTGAAGAGTTGTTATTGCGCTGGTCGTGTATGCGTAGTGTTACGGGTGAGTAAGCATCACAGTATGCAATAACCATAAAGTTTGTATCGCCGTTGCTGTTGTCATCACTGTCAATTTCTTCGCCGTACTCTGAATAAAGTGCGGCTTTGAAATCATACGTGGTGTTGTAGTTTTCGGAAACGAAAACGTAGTAGCCGCTCTGAGAAGGATTGAACGTAAAATTGTTATACAAGGAGCAGTCAAGTGTAAGTCGTGTTGTGCCGACTGCTATGTACGGTGTTGACGTTGTGGCTTCGGTAATGGGTTCCGGCACAGTGGTTATTTCTTCAAAAAAGAAATCTTCCAATGCCTCTTCGGTTTCGTCAACGGGCATCGTATATGATTCATCAGACTCGGTGTAACCGATTTTGTTTTCGAAGAATCTGGGAACAATAAGGAATCCAACCAACAGCGCAATTCCTGTAATTAAAACCAATGCGCCGCAGACTATACCTATAATCAAACCTATATGACGCTTCTTTTTTGGCGGTGTTGGCGGAATGGGAGGAGTGTGTATGGGATTTTTGGTGGCAGTCATTGGCGGAACGTTTGCTGCTGCCGGAGCGGTTGCCAGCTTTGTAAGGAAATACTTAAGTTCGGAATTTCCGCGGTAATTTGCCGAAACATAGTTTTGCATAGATGAGAAATTTGCATTGATTTTGGGAAGATTGTCAATGTTTCTGGCTCTGACTTCGACCATAAGAAGGCCGAGGTAAGGTGCTGCGGAGTTATCGGTGCGTTTAACCTCTTCAAATATCTGGGAGGCTTCAGCGAAATATCCGTCAACCAACAGCTCGTATGCCTGAGAGAGCTTGATGTTGTTTTCATCGGAAACGTTGAATTCAAATAAGCTCTTAAGCCTGATCCATTCGGGACATTCTTCGTCAGAGTCCTTCATACTTATTTCATCGAGATTAAATCTTGATTGGATTATCATCGTGTCCTCTTCGCTGTTACCGAAGTTTGCAGGAACTCTTGTGGTGTTGTATTGGTTGCCGGAAAAACCGGTTGAATTATTGGTTGCGGACATTACCGTTTTCGCGTAAAAATTATTTAATACGGCTGTCTCTTCTAAAACCTCTGTTCCGCCGAGAACTTCCGTTCCGCCGAGAACCTCTGTTCCGCCGAGAACTTCCGTTCCGCCGAGAACCTCTGTTCCGCCGAGAACT
>JAZRRT010000017.1:0-4833 GCA_045650985.1 Acutalibacteraceae bacterium
AGCTTGCAAAAGAGGTTGTAAGACTCTGCGAGCAGCCGAGCGATTTCGCATTCGCTTATGAGCTTGAAGGCAGCATCGAGAGCAAGATTGAAGCAATCGTCAAGAAGATTTACAGAGGCGCAGGCATCAGCATTCTTCCTGCCGCAAAGAAGCAGATTGATATGTTGACCAACCTCGGCTACGCTAACCTCCCCGTATGTGTTGCCAAAACACAGTACAGCTTCTCTGACGATGCAACAAAAATCGGTGCACCCGAAAACTTCACAGTTACAATCAAAAACATCAAGATTTCCGCAGGCGCAGGCTTCATCGTTGTGCTTACCGGTGACATTATGACAATGCCCGGTCTGCCCAAGGTACCTGCCGCAGAGAGAATTGACGTTGACGAAGCAGGCATAATCACAGGCCTCTTCTGATAAAACAAAGCAAAGCCTCCGTATGATGCCATACGGAGGCTTTTTTATCTGATACACAGCATATATTTATGCTTTATCGTCATATTTTTTACCATTCATATTCTGCCGTTTCACCGTCAATCAACCATACCGACGGCGTAAGATTTTCGAATATGTCAACCGGCTTTATGTCGTGGTACTCCTGATTTACCCTGTACGCTTCAGCAAGGTCCTCTTTCTGCTCAGGTGTCAGATTATCCGTACACGAAACAAAGAGAGGTGTGTTGCTGTAAGAGAGAACGTGAAGCCACTGCCTGTTCTTTTCCCAAGGGATATAATCGCCGAGGATACCTACACAATCCGCATCGCACATATAGAAAGCTTCATTCTGTGCCAGACGGAATGCCAGCGTATTGACACCGTTTTTCCTTGTTGCTTCCCATTCCCTGCCGCTTGTATCGTTACCCGTACGGTTAATTTCAACAAGACCCGCGCAAAGGTGCGACACCGTATTACAGCCTATGATATACATATCCTGTGCAGTCTCTTTGATAAGTCTGTAAAGATCGAGCACGATTTCAGCATTGGTCTTTGTATTATCATAAAAGCCCCACACTTCGTCATCATCCGTCTTTGTGTCCAGCTCGCTGCCCCAACCGCCGAAAATATCAAAGGTCGTAAAATCGTGCTTGAGCAGTTCATAACCCCAACCTTTGATTCTTTCTATGTCAGCTTTGATAAGGTCTTTGACCGCAGGGTGAGTAGGATCGAGATATTTTTTCTTTCCGTTGCGCTCAAGCCTCATATCGTCAGTAATTGCGCTGTCTCTGTTGTGCAGAAGCCTTACCCATATACCGGGACGCACACCTTTTTCTTTAATCTCATCGGCAAGCTTTTTCATATCGCCGAATTTCTCGTTGGGAAGCCACGGGCCCTCGCAGGAGTTAATCTGCCAGCAATCGTCAATGACCTCAAAAGGTCTGTTGTCAATCCCCTTGGCAAGTTCAGCCTGAACCGCGGCATCGGTAACTATTTCTCCGTAACTGCTTTTACCGTAGGCGTAATACCAATTGTTGCCGCCGTAAACCCTCTCCTTCGGGAGAATGGGGTTATCGCAAAGCGTTTTGCAATAATCGTGAAGGTTTGCAAAAATCTCAGCCGAATTATATTTTTTGTAAACGAAGGTTGCAACGTGAAGCTTTCTGCCACCAAGGTCAACGCCGTGGCTGCCGTTTCTGCAATCGATAAGAGCTTTTATTCCGTCAATCGTGTATCTGAAACTGATGAATGCATTCGGCTGTGTCTTTACTCCGAAGCAGAAGCACTCTTCCCTGTCGGTTGCAATAAAATACCAGGGCATCGGTCTGTCATTGTCGGCAAGCTTTTTAAACTCCAGCTCACCGTAACTGCGCTCCCAAGCATCGCCGAGCACATAGATTCCGTCGTCACTTTCAAATACCCATTCAAGCTCGATGAACTTCACCTTATCGTGCATTGCGGTTACGTATAAATCCAGCATATCGCCGTTGACAACCGTTTCAACCGCAGTATCGCAGACAGCACCCTCGCAGATAACGTTTTTCCTGAAGCTGTTTAAATTAAAATTCATATTTCTGCCTCCGTTAACAAATCTGTATCGATTTCGTATGAATCATCAATCAGCACGTAATTTACCCCGTGCTGTTTTGCAAGCCTTAAAATTTCGGCATTGTCTGCCATTACGCTTTCCACAGTACACCATTCGTCATCCATACGTTTTTCAATGACGTTTGCGTACTTTTTTATGTCGTCAAAACGGTTGCGTATGTAATTTTCGCTCATTATCAGACAGCAGTACTTTATATGTTCGAGATATTCCTGCTCAAAGTCGTTTGACCAATTAAAAGGAATATAGCAGCCTTCCGCAATCAGGTTTTGCCCGTTTTCAACAGCCGTTTTAATAATTTCACGCACAACAGGCCACAGGTATGCCGTCAGCTTATCGTCATCATCCGTCGGCGTAAGCGCGGTATATCCGCTGCGTATCAGACCCATTTTCAAATGGTCTATCGACAGATAGGGATATTTGTATTTTTCAAGCAGTTTCTGAGCAAGTGCCGTTTTACCCGTGTGCGATGCTCCCGCAATTAAAATTATCATTACAATCACCCTTATGAAGCAGCAAATATCAATCTTTAAATTTCATCCGTCATTGTGATTTAACTATACCATAATCGGCATTGAGACGCAAGAAAAGGCACGGCAGTTTTTATCGACAGCCGTGCCTTTTTTAGTTTTTTGCTTTATCTTGAGTTAGCTGTTTGAACGATTCCGAAATAGAAGTCTTCAAACGAGGTAGGATAATGCTCCGTGCCGCAGAAATCGAAATGGTCCATACCGTACATGGTATCAAAATAATACCATCTTCCGGGCTCGATTGTTTCGCCCGCGGCAATGCTGTCCTCATAATCCTTGGCTGTTGCTGCATCAACATCGGGATAGAGCGCCGACGCAAGCGGCACAATGCCGTCATTCACAGCCCAGTCACCCTCGATTTTGATTCCGTCAATTGTTGCGCCCTTTGTAGCGGCAAGCATAGCACCGGAAATAAAAAATATCGGGTTGAGGGTTTTGATGCTGTTGTCTGCCGTTGTGTAAGAATAATAATAGGTGTTGGGTGACAGCTTGATAGAGCTGTTCAGCTCAGAAGCACCTCTGAGCGTCATATCATACGCACAGTTATCGCCCGAGCTGAAGAAACTCCATACACCGCCAAAACTCGGCAAAGCTCTGAACTGATCCTGAGCGGGAGTAAGACCGAAATGGCTGAGCTGGAACGAAAAGACGAGGAAATTGTTACCCAGCGCCATACCGATAAGGTTGATTACCGAAGCGATAAAAAGAATCGTAACCTGCGGGTCAGTGAGTATGTTTGCTACCTGAGAGCCGTTATGCGGCGCAGAAAGAGTGATACAGGAGTGGACGAGGTCGTGGCCTCCTACAAACAGCGGACTTGTATCCTCACCCGTTGCGGCAATCTCTTCCTCACAGCCGAAAGCCATAAGCGAAGCAAACAGACGCACCGTTGCGCCGCCGAAAGAATGACCGACAAGATTAATCTTCTCCTGCATATCCCAAGGCTCGCCCATAACAGCCTTGCCTTCATAGCTGAAGCCGTAGCGCGCGTGACCGTGTGCTTGTGAATGTGCTTCACCGTAGTCAACAACAGTGCCCATAAGCTGAGCATAAAGCTCGCAGGCTCTGTCCCACGCACTGCTGAGAGGGCCGACGGAAGGAGCATAAGCCTCTATACCGTTTTCGTTGAGCATTTTTATCATATCGGTATCGTCGAGCCCGAGTCCGCCGCCCCAGTAGGGAGACATTGCGTAAAACTCATTATCGGGGCCCCAACCGCCCATACCGTGGACGAAGATGTACGGATAATTGCTTGTGTATTCCACACCGTCAACGTTAACCGTGCCCTCAGCACTTACTCCGACGGCAAGCATACCTGCCAGCATTGAAAAAGCGAGTATAAATGAGATTACTTTTTTCATAAAAATCCTCCGCTTATTAATCTTTTCTGTAATTATAATACATCAACGTTAAACAAAAGTAAATAACACTTACAACACAATATACCTTTGCGCCGCATATCCTTGCCTGCCGCCGTAATTAACCTTGTACCATTCACCGTCTCTGCCGAGCACCTGCACTTTTTCTCCGTTATAGGCGCGGGCAATTACAGCTGACGAAAGTGACGGCTCGCGGCGGATATTGAGTGCGCCCGAACTGACTCTGACCGTGCCGACCTGACCGCCGACAGGTGACACAAAAGGCACACCGAAATACTCTGCCACAGATTCGGCAAGAGCCCTGCCTATGGTGTCGATATTATCAACAATCCACCTTGCATCGTTTTCATTATCGTGATAGGCTACCTCAACAAGCACGCTCGGCATTGTCGGCTGACGCACTTCGCCCAGGGCAGTCGTCGCCCTGATGTCGACAAGCTCGGGATAAGGATAAATCTGTCTGAAATTCTCTGCAATTATCTGCGCAAACCGCTTGCCGTTTCTGCTCGTCGGATAATAAAAAACGTCCGTACCCATAAGCTGACCGTATATCCTGTCCGGTGATGCGTTCGAGTGGATTGCAAGGTAAAGGTCGTAACCGCCTGCATTACCCTGTCGTATTGAGCTTGCCGCCGTCATATCGGGTGTGTTGCGACCGAAATCAATTCCGCTTGCCTCGAGGTACGGCTCCATGGCATCCGCCACAAGATTCATATAATACTCTTCCGTGCCGCCCGTTACGTACAAATTATTCTGCTGCGTTGATGGACTTAAATATACACTCGGCATAGTTATTCCTCCCAAAATATTCTGCTTTGACTATACTATGCAGAATATGATAATTTTGTTACCGTAAAGTTTTATAACTTTACAAATTTATTGAT
>JAZRRT010000018.1:0-1718 GCA_045650985.1 Acutalibacteraceae bacterium
CTGCGTTGACGGCTCAAAGGACAGAGTTGAATTTGCGGTGCGTATTCCCTCAAATGAAGGCACCATTACCTACCTGCCCGTTGACTCAAAATTCCCTATGGAAGATTATGTGCGTCTTTGCGATGCTGCTGATTCTGCCGACCCCGAGGCGCTTGCCGCCGCCAGAAAAGCCCTTGAGGCAAGAATTCTCGGCGAAGCAAAAACAATTACAAAATATATCAACGTTCCCAAAACAACTCCCTTTGCGATTATGTACCTCGCAACAGAGGGTCTTTATGCGGAAATTGCATCTTCACGCACGGGCATTGCAGAAAAAATCCGCAGTGAATACAACGTAATGATTGCAGGTCCAACAACAATCACCGCCCTGCTCAATTCACTTTCCCTCGGCTTCAGAGCCGTTGCAATAAATGAAAAGGCTAACGAGGTCAGGCTTCTGCTCGCCGCCGCAAAAGTGCAGTACGATAAATTCGGCGTTGTGCTTCAGAAAGCAAGGCAGAAGATTGATGAAGCAGGCAAATCCCTTGACGAAGCAGGCAAGCGCAACGAAATCATTCGCAAAAAGCTTCGTTCCGTTGAAGAAATCGACGGCGGTACCGCCGATGATATACTTTTGTTAGAAGATAATTCAGATACATAAGGAGGACACAAAAAATGAAAGACCCCAAAGAAATTCTCGCTCAGTTGACCCTTGAAGAAAAGGCAGCTATCTGTGACGGTGCAGATTTCTGGCACCTCAAGGGACTGGAAAAATTCGGCATTCCCTCAATTATGGTTTGCGATGGCCCTCACGGACTTCGTAAAAAGGACTACTCAAAGAAGGGCGACAGCCTTTCAAACAGTGTTCCCGCAATCAGCTATCCCACAGCGGCAACAACAGCTGCATCATGGGATTCAGAGCTTCTCTTTGAAATGGGCGTTGCTCTCGGCAAAAAATGCCTTAAGGAAGAGGTCGGCGTACTTCTCGGCCCCGGCATCAACATGAAGCGTTCACCCCTCTGCGGCAGAAACTTTGAATATTTTTCAGAAGATCCCATCCTTGCAGGTGAGCTTGCAGCAGGCTTCATCAACGGCGTTCAGTCAATGGGTGTCGGCACATCACTCAAGCACTTCTGCGCAAACAGCCAGGAAACACGCAGAATGACCTGCGATTCAGTTGTTGACGAAAGAGCACTCCGCGAAATTTATCTCACAGCATTTGAAATTGCCGTCAAGAAGGCTCAGCCCTGGACGGTAATGAATTCATACAACAAAATCAACGGCTTCCACGGCTCAGAAAACAGACACACTCAGCTTGAAATTCTCCGTAACGAATGGGGATATGACGGCGTTGTTGTAAGTGACTGGGGCGCAGTTAACGACAGGGTTCTCGGTCTCAAGAACGGTAACGACCTTGAAATGCCCTCATCATCAGGTTCAGGCACAAAGAAGATTGTTGAGGCTGTCAAGAACGGCACACTTGACGAAGCTGTTCTCAACGAGAGAGCACTCAATATGCTTAAGCTTATGAAGAAGGCTGTTGACGGCGCAAAAGCAAACTATGCATACAACGATGCAGACGACCAGCCTCTTGCAAGAAGAATCGCCGCAAATTCAATGGTTCTCCTTAAAAATAACGGCGTTCTTCCTCTTAAAAAGAATCGCAAGATTGCAGTTATCGGCGAACTCGCAAGAAAACCCAGATATCAGGGCGCAGGTTCATCACACATCAACCCCAC
>JAZRRT010000019.1:0-6188 GCA_045650985.1 Acutalibacteraceae bacterium
GTTGTTTTTGCTTTGTCAACCCCCTTGTTTTCAAAAGTACACCTTATGGCAAAAGCATATAAAAACATTTGATGTGGCAAATATTTTTCTGTTGATGAATATCATTATGCTTATGCAAGAAATCCTGCATAGGCGTGTTCCCTTTTGCGATTTCTCTTGCGCATTTTCCACACATCTTGCATAATTTGGTTATAAAAACTAATTTAATTCGCCAAAAATGAAATTTCTCGAGAAAAATCTTGCATTTTTTTGCAGGCAGCATTATAATTTTCTACATCGCGCATATATTAATAGCGCAATTTTTATTTGTATTGGAGAATATTAACATGAATTACGTCGACAGAGTAATTGCAAGCGTTGCTGAAAAGCATGCAAACGAGCCTGAGTTTGTGCAGACCGTAACAGAGGTTCTCACTTCTCTCAAGCCCGTTATCGATAAGCACCCCGAGTACGAGAAGTATTCTCTTCTCGAGAGAATGGTCGAGCCCGAAAGAATGATCACATTCCGTGTAACATGGGTTGATGACAGCGGCAAGGTAAACGTCAACACAGGCTACCGTGTTCAGTTCAACGGTGCTATCGGTCCCTTCAAGCGCGGCCTTCGTTTCCACCCCTCCGTTTACAGCGGCATTATGAAGTTCCTCGGCTTTGAGCAGACATTCAAAAACAGCCTTACAGGTCTTCCCATCGGCGGCGCAAAGGGCGGCTCCGACTTTGACCCCAGAGGCAAGAGCGACGCAGAGATTATGCGTTTCTGCCAGGCATTTATGACAGAGCTTTACAGACACATCGGCCCCGACGTTGACGTTCCCGCAGGTGACATCGGCGTAGGCGGCAGAGAAATCGGCTATCTCTACGGTCAGTACAAGCGCATCAAGGGCACATTCGAGAACGGCGTTCTCACAGGTAAGGGTCTCTCCTACGGCGGCTCACTTATCCGTCCCGAGGCAACAGGCTACGGCGCAACCTACTACGCAGTTGAAATGCTCGCTCACTTCGGCGAAGGTATCAAGGGTAAGACAGTTGCTCTCTCCGGCTTCGGCAACGTTGCATGGGGCGCTGCAAAGAAGATTGCAGAGCTTGGCGGTAAGGTTGTTACAATCTCCGGTCCCGACGGTTACGTTTACGATGCAGACGGCATCTCAACAGACGAGAAGATCGAATACCTTCTTGAAATGCGTGCTTCCGGCCGCGACAAGGTTCAGGATTATGCTGACAAGTTCGGCGCTGAATTCCACGCAGGCGAGAAGCCCTGGGGCGTTAAGGTTGACATCGCAATGCCCTGCGCAACACAGAACGAAATCAATATGGCTGAAGCTGAAAAGCTTGTTAAGAACGGCGTTCCTTACTACATTGAGGTTGCCAATATGCCCACAACCAACGATGCTCTCGAATACCTCAAGGAAAACTGCAAGGCAGTTGCTCCCTCAAAGGCTGTTAACGCAGGCGGCGTTGCAACATCCGCTCTCGAGATGAGCCAGAACTCAATGAGATACAGCTGGACTGCAGAAGAGGTTGACGCAAAGCTCAAGCAGATTATGAAGAACATCCACGACAGCTCCGCAGAAGCTGCTGAGGCTAACGGCTTCGGTTACGACCTCGTTGCAGGCGCTAACATCGCAGGCTTCCAGAAGGTTGCTGACGCTATGATGGCACAGGGCCTTATCTGATTTATTTCTGCAAAAAAATTTGAAATTCGACAGACAGGTGCTATGTTACCTGTCTGTTATCTTTTCTTGTTCATTTTCTGTTCATTTTCCGCTCCATATTTCTTAAACAGAATTATGTATTTTTTAAATATGTTATAATTAGTTGGTACGAGTCAACTTAACTCAATTAATAACGAAATTAGTAAAGGAAGTGCACAATGGCTTTTTCAGATCTCGGCATTTTGATAGGTAACGTAACCCTCAATAAAATCGAGCGCACAACAAAGAAGCCCATGCAGGCTCAGCAGAAACTTCTCAAAAAAATCATAAGAAAGAATAAGAGCTGTGAGCTTGGCAAAAAGCTTGGTTTTGCCAACATCCGCAGTATGGAAGAATTCCGCTCAAAGGTTCCGCTCACAACATACGAAGACTACGATCCGCTCGTAGACCGTATGATTCTCAACAAAGAAAAGAACATTATGTTCAAAGGCTATAACGTCCGTTACTGCTCATCATCAGGCAGCGTCGGTAAGCCGAAGATTCTTCCCAAGTCCATCTTCGACATTTGGAATATGCAGTGTATCGGTTTCTCGTGCACAACTTCCGTTGCTGCACGCTATCTCAAAGCTCACGGCAAGAAGATGCCTGCACAGCTTGGCCCCATCGTTCTCATCCTTACAGGTCACAAGCTTGAAGACGGTAAAATGTGTAACGGCGCAGGTCAGGTTCCGCTGACTTACCTCAAGCCCATCACAAAATTCTTCTGTACTTCTCCTCTTTCTCTGCTCTACCCCGAGCACGAAGAGCTGCTTGACACATCTTATCTTCAGCTCCGCTTTGCTCTTCAGGAAGAGAAGGTTTCATTCATCGGCTCTGTTGTTATCACACTTGTTACAACAATGTTCGACTACCTTGAAGAGAACTGGGAAATGATTTGTGACGATATTGAGCACGGCACAATCAACCAGAGCGTTAAAATCACACCCGAGCACCGTGCAGAGTACGAAAAGAAGCTCAAGCCCAACCCCAAGAGAGCTGAATTCCTCCGCAACGAGTTCCGCAAGGGCTTTGATACTCCCATCGCACCCAGAATCTGGCCCAAGCTCACCTACGCTTACGGTATGGTAGGCTCAAACCTTAAGGTCTACGTCGAAAAGCTCCGTCGCTCAATCGGTGAGGACGTTCCGATTCACAACATGGGCTACGCTGCTGCCGAAGGCTTCTTCGCAATGCCCACAGAGCTTAACGTTCACGACAGCGTACTTATCCCCTACGGCATTTTCTTCGAGTTTATCCCCGTAAACGATGACATTGAAGAAGATGAAAACGAAACACCCAAGACTCTTCTTCTCAACGAAGTTGAGGTCGGCGGCAGATACGAGCTTGTTGTTACAAACTCATCCGGTCTTTACAGATACCGTATGGAGGATATCGTTGAAGTTACCAGAATGTACAACGACACTCCCGTTATCGAGTTCCTTTACAGAAAGAACCTGAGCATGAATGTTGCCAACGAAAAGACAACAACTGCTATGGTTGACTACGCTGCAAAGAAGACATTCGAGAGAACAGGTTGCGAGTTTGTAGGTTACAGCTTCTATCCCGACTTCTCCTCAAATCCGCCCCGTTACTGTATGATGACAGAAATCAAGGGCGACGTAAGCGAAGAGAAGCGTCAGGAAATGATTGACGTGCTTCACGAAGAGCTCAAGGAAGTTAACGAGAAGTACTTCAAGTATATCCGTTGGGGTATGCTCGGCCGTCCCGAAATTCTCATCCTCAAGCCCAACACATACTGGGATTACAGAGAGAGTCTGCGTGCACAGGGCGTTGTTCTCAACCAGATTAAGCCCGTTACGGTTATCAACAGCAAGCCTCGTGAGGAGTTCTTCTTCTCACACGTACTCACAGAAGGTTCATCAACAACAGAGTATTGGGAAAAAAACAAGTAATTTACCGCGTTAATAAAGAAACGGAAAAGGAAAAATGAAAAAGATAATTTCACTTATCCTTTGTTTTTGTGTTATGTTCTGCACCGTTGCTGTCACAGGCCACGGTGCAGACGTCACTAAAAGCACCGGAAGCGATGTCCCCGTAATTTATATCGAAGGTACGGGGTTCCATCTGTATAAGGACAACGGTGACGGCACATCAACAAAGGTCTACCCGGTAGAGGTTTCTTCTGAAGAAATTTCTGCACTTGTTGACGAAAACATAGATGTTTTTGCCAAAGCATTCTTTACTCAGGACTGGTCGGAATTCTGCGATGTTCTTTACGGAATCATCACCGATATTTACGGTGAACTTGCACTTGATGAAAACGGCAACTCGCCCAACGGAGTATATGCACCCTGGTCCTGGAAAGCATCCGAAATCAGAGACATAAGAAACTATTACGGAAAATACGACATACTGACATACACCTTTCACTATGATTGGCGCCTTGACCCTTACCGCAACGCTGACATCCTCCGAAACTATATTGAGGACGTAATGGCAGCAACCGGTGCATCAGAGGTTGCAATTGTCGGCCGCTGCCTTGGCGCAAACATCGGCGCAGCATATATGGACAGATACAACGGCGAATTTGTATCGGATTTCATCTTTTACAGCGGCGCACACAACAGCGCCGCAATCTGCAGCAAGCTGTTTGCAGGCGAAATTTACCTTGAGGCAGACGGAATTGAGCGCTTCCTGTACGACGCAAACCTTCTCGGCGAAGGCGAGCTTTACAACGACCTGCTCAACGCGTTCATAACCGTGTTCAACGACACACACGGTCTTGACATTGCCTGCTGGGCATTCAACAACGTTTACGAAGATATTTATCTCGACATTATGCCGAGGATTATGATTGAAACCTTCGCCACCTATCCGGGTTACTGGAGTATGGTTGCACCGGAAGATTATGAAACGGCTAAGGAAGTTGTTTTCCACGGAGCTGACACAGAAAAATATGCCAACTTCATCGAAATCATCGACAACTACCACTATAACGTTGCCGCTGAGATTGAAGAGGATTTCACAACCTACGCTGAAAACGGAGTTAACGTATTCACCGTTGCAAAATACGGCAAGCAGGCGCTTCCCGTTTCGATGAAAGAGTACAACAGCACCGTTTCCGACAACACGGCACATCTCAAAGATTCATCAAACGGCGCGACAACCGTGCAGGTAGGCGAAACTTTTGACGAAAACTACATCAAGCGCGCAAAGGAAAAAGGCACGTACAAATACATCTCACCTGACCTTCAGGTTGATGCATCTACCGCCTTATTCCCTGACCGCACGTGGTTTATCAAGGACATCAAGCATTCCGAATTTCCGAATAGCATACATGCAATATTCACAGAAATGCTCGGTCAGGAAAACTTTACGGTTTTCTCCGATCCCGATTTCCCGCAGTATATGATATACAACAAAACGTTGGATTCGCTTGAACCGATGACGCAGGAAAACAAAGACACGGAAAGCTGGAGCAACGTCACCTTCTTCGAAGCGCTGAAGGTATTCTTCAAATCAATCCACTCACTTATATGGCAGGCTCTTGCCGTAAAAACCAATCAATAAAAATACAAAAAACCGACCTGTGTTCTGAACACAAGTCGGTTTTGTTTTTATTCAGCGTAGTTTTTGAGGTTTGCCAGGCCGGTTTTAATTGCCCATTCGTTATCCTCAACGCCCTCGAACTCTATTGAAATGAAGCCGTTGTAATCCTTACGCTTAAGGGTCTGTATGCACTGGTAAACAGGCACGTCACCGTGACCTACAACTGCACCGCGGAGATAATCACCGCCGCGAGTACGGAAGAAACCGTCACCGGGATTCGGGCCGTTGCCGCTCTTCTTATGGAAATCTTTTGCGTGCACGTGCTTTGCATAGCCTGCAACCTTACCGACAGCCTTTGCAGGCTCATCGTCTGCACACATAAAGTTGCCCATATCGACGAGAAGGCCGAAATTCGGGTTTGCAACAGCATTTACAAGCTTCTCCACCCTGTCGGAATCCTGGCAGAAATAGCCGTGATTTTCGACCATTGTGGCAATGCCTTTCTTTGCGGCATATTCGGTAACCATACGGCAACCGTCAGCCAGAATCGGCAGTGCGCTGTCAAAGCTCTTATACTTTGCGTCCTCACCCTTGAAACCGCCCGTAGCATCGTGACGCATACCTTTTGCGCCGAGTGCCTGAGCAACGTCAACCTGACCGAAAAGTCTCTGTGCTTCCGCTTCCCAACCATTTTCGCCGAGGAAGTCTGCACCGATTGTATAGTTTACAATCTCGATGCCTGCTTTTTCCGCAGCATCACGGAGCACCTTTGCATATTCAAGGTCGCTCATACCGTCAGTCGGCATAAGGTCGGTAAACTCGATACCGTCAAAACCCATCTCTTTTGCGACACCAATCAGGTCGAGCTGTGTATACTTGCCGCTGTTAAGCAGGCGCTGAAAGCTGTATGAACTGACTGAAAATTTCATTATCTGATATAACCCTCCAGGAAGGATACAGCCTTGCGGATATCTGCTTCGGGGTTGTCGC
>JAZRRT010000020.1:0-9705 GCA_045650985.1 Acutalibacteraceae bacterium
TACCGAAAAGCGATGCCGCATTACGCTCACTTTCGAGGATTATGCCTTCAGGCACAAACAGCTCATCCGCACCCTTGATTTCTGTTATATCAAGGCTCTCACAGCCAAAAAAAGACACACCCTTATGGCCCGGCATATGAAACCGAGCCTTGTCGCTTTGTGCATAAGCTTTCACAAAATCAACAATAGGTGTGTCCATAAAATATTTAAACCTCGTCAGCAATCTGAAGCATTACGGCACATTCAATACGCTTTTTGAAAAGCTCACAGCCGTATTCGTAAATACCTGTGATTTTGCCCGTTGCGTGGTACGAGTTTGCCGCGCATCCGCCCGAGCAATAGAGCTTTGCCCAACAATCCTCACACTCTTTTCTTGCGTAAGCATTGCAAAGCTTAAATTCGTTCTGCACCTCAGTATTTGAAATGCCGCTGTAAATATTGCCGAGCAGATATTTATCATCACCGACAAACTGATGGCAGGGATAAATATCGCCCGCAGGTGTTACGGCAACGTACTCCGTGCCGGAACCGCAACCTGAAATTCGCTTATAAATACACGGACCGTGTTTCAGGTCAAGCATATAGTGATAGAAAGTGAACGGTCTACCCTCTCGCTTGCGCTTTATCATCTCTTTTGCAAGTATCTCGTACTGCTCAAAAAGCACGGGCAGATCTTCATCCGTAAGAGCGCTCGCATCACTCGGCGCGCACACAACAGGCTCCATACTGAGCTCCGTAAAGCCCATATCTGCCATATGGAAAATATCATTTGTAAAGTCTGTGTTTGCGTGTGTGAAAGTGCCGCGCATATAGTAGCTCTTATTACCTCTGCGCTCAACAAACTCTTTGAACTTGGGCAGAATAATATCATAACTTCCCCTACCCGTATAGTCCTTACGCAGGCGGTCGTGCACTTCTTTTCTGCCGTCGAGGCTGAGCACAACGTTGCTCATCTCTTTATTGCTGAACTCAATAACCTCGTCATCAATAAGCATACCGTTGGTTGTGAGCGTAAAGCGGAAATTTTTGTTATGAATCTTTTCCTGCTCACGCGCATACGCAACAAGCTGCTTTACGACGTCCCAATTCATAAGCGGCTCGCCGCCGAAGAAATCGACCTCAAGGTTGTGGCGGGTGCCCGAATTTTCGATAAGGAAATCGAGAGCACGCTTACCAACCTCAAAGCTCATCAGCGCACGCTCGCCGTGATATTTGCCCTGACTTGCAAAGCAGTATTCACAGTTGAGGTTGCAGGTATGAGCAACGTGAAGGCACATTGCCTTCAGAACAGTATTTCTGTTTTTGAAATCGAACGCCATATCAGCATAGGTGTCGGGTGTGTAAAGCTTTTGCATCTGCTCGAGAGATTTAACATCCTCGATACAGTCAAGACAATCCTGCATCGTTACACCGTCTGCTGAATATTTTGCGGATATTTCCCTTGCAATTTCATCCGCACTCTTTTCTTTGTAAAGAGCGATTATATCGTAAGCAACGTCATCAACAACGTGTACCGAACCGCTGCACGTATCGAGCACGATGTTGTAACCGTTGAGTTTATACTGATGTACCATTTTGTTTCACTCCGGATTCAATCGGTGATTACATAAAAGCAGGTAATACAGCAAACTGTATTACCTGCTTCGATAGCTGATTTAATTAGACGCGAGGATTAGTTCTCCTGAGCGTTTTCACACTGCTGGTTTGCAACACCGCAGGATGTCTTGCAAGCTGACTGGCAGGATGTCTGGCACTCGCCGCAGCCGCCGTTCTCACAGCTCTTAACAAGGTCTTTTGTTTCGATAGTCTTGATTCTCTCCATTTTGAGTATCTCCAATCATTTTAAATTTTGAAGAGCCGAAGCCCTCACCAATACGAGTAAAAGTATATCACAAGCTATAAATACTGTCAAGCATTAAAGAAGAGGAAGTATCTCATCTTTGAGGTATTCGATCTGCTCGTCGGTAAGCGCATCAAACGGCTTGCGGCAAATGCCGAAATCGAAGCCGAGAAGGTTAAGCACAGCCTTTTCGCCCGCCATAACGCCGACTTTGCAAAGCGCAGTGATAATCTTGTTTGCCTGATACTGAACTTCCTGAGCGCCCTTGATATCGCCGCTCTCCCACAGCTCACGGATTTTGATGAACTTATCCGTCATAAAGTTGTAGGTTGAGCCGATGCCACCGTCAACACCCATTGCAAGACCCGAAATCATAAGCTCATCAAAGCCGTTATAAATGATTGCCTCGGGGCAACGCGCTCTTATCTGCTGAAGCTTGAAATAATCGTTTGACGTATACTTGACGCCGAGTATGTTTTCGTGTGCAAGAAGGTCGGCAATTTCATCAAGAGTAAGCTCAACACCCGAAAATGCGGGAATGTTATAGATGATAAGCGGAATCTTCACACTGTCAGCAATCGTCCTGTAATGCTCAATAACCTGAGCGTTGCTGAATTTGTAGTAAAACGGTGCAACAGCTGAAACAGCATCATAACCGATACTTTCAACATATTTTGCATACTCAACAGCCTGCTTTGTGGAAACGGTGCCGACGTGAGCGATGAGCGTTACCTTATCGCCCGCAGCTTCCTTAACCGTTTTGTAAACAAGTCTGCGCTCCTCCTCGGAGAGAAGGAATGCTTCACCCGTGCTGCCTGCAACGTAGAAGCCGTCTGCACCCTGAGCGATATTTCTTTCCACAAGGAGCTTGAGCTGCTCGGTGTTTACGTTGTCGTTTTTATCAAACGGAGTAAGAAGAGCGGGGAAAATACCCTTAAAATTTTTCATAGAAATTCTGCTTCCTTTCCTGATTTTAAATTCCGATAGATTATTTTACACCATATTGCAAATAATTTCCACAGGTTTTTAAAAAAAGACTTGCAATAATTCGGATTTTTATATACACTCTAATCTATGACTAAATATGAGGTGACTTAAATGGCAACAATGACTAAAAAATACGGTCTGATGACGGCCATCGCAATGGTAACCGGCGTTGTCGTCGGCAGCGGTGTTTTCTTCAAGGCCGAAAAAATACTCTCGGCAACAGGCGGTGACCTCAAGCTCGGTATCCTCTCTTGGATTGCCGGCGGTCTTATTATGCTTGCCTGTGCATACGCTTTCTCGATACTTGCCAACAGAATAGAAAAGGTCAATGGCCTTGTCGACTACGCCGAATCACTTGTAGGCAAAAAATATGCTTACTTTATCGGTTGGTTTACAAGCGTTATTTACTATCCCTGCCTTACAATGGCTCTTGCGTGGGTTACCGCACGTTACACCTGCGTGCTGTTTTTCCACGACCGCGCCGATATAACAGGCGGCCTTTGTATGACGCTTGCGGGCTTCTACCTTATCCTCAGCTTTGCAATCAACCTGCTCTCACCCGTTATCGCAGGGAAGGTCCAGGTTTCAACAACCATCATCAAGCTCATTCCTCTTTGCCTTATGGCAATTGTGGGCACAATATACGGACTTACCAAGGGATACACTGTCGAAAACTTCACAACGATAGTCAACGAGGTTAAAACAGGACCTGCGCTCTTCACCGCAGTCTGTGCAACAGCCTTTGCTTATGACGGTTGGATTGTTGCTACAACAATCAACGCTGAGCTTAAGGATGCAAAGAAGAATCTGCCCAGAGCACTCATCTTCGGTTCGCTTGCCGTTATTATTATCTACATCCTTTACTATGTAGGTCTCGCAGGCGGAATCCCCAACGCAGTAATGATGGAGGGTGGCGAAACAGGAGCAAGGCTTGCATTTGAAGCTGTATTCGGAAAAATCGGCGGCACGGCAGTTTTTGTGTTTGTTATCATATCCTGTTTCGGCACACTCAACGGACTGACTCTTGCCTGCTCAAGAGGTATGTACGCACTTGCAGCACGAAACGAAGGCCCCAAGCCCAAGTTATTTGCTCAGGTTGACCACGCAACAAATATGGCACCCAGCTCGGCAACCATAGGTCTTCTTATGTGCATTGTATGGATGGTATTCTTCTACTGCTCACAGTTTTCCGATTTCAGTGAAAGCTGGAAAGGCAGCAGTGTGGGCATATTCGCCTTCGACCCGACCGAGCTTCCCATCGTAACAAGCTATTTCCTCTACATTCCGATATTCTTTATGATGCTCTTCAAGCTCAAAGGCGTCAACGGATTTAAGCGTTTTATCGCACCGATAATAGCTATTATCGGTTGTATCTTTATGATGGTTGCAACAATCTACTCTCACCAGAAATATGTCATAGGCTACCTTATCATATTTATAGTTCTCAACGCGATAGGTATGTTATTCTCGAAAGAAAAGAAAAAAGCGAAATAAGAACAGAGCACAAATAAAAAGCTGTCACACACTGTGACAGCTTTTTTGTTTTACCACTTATTCTCTACGTATTCGCAGAAAGCATACATATCCTTTATTTCGATTTTCGTACCGTCATCAAGCGTTACATCACCGCTCCAGAGTCCGTGCACCTGATGTGTGTGCATTCTTGCAACACCCAGATTCATATCGGTGTGATGGTCAAACGTGGGCACCATCGCAAGGTTGAATCTTCCGTCCTCTGAAATAAACTGCCACGGCTTCATAAATTTATCGGGCTTCGGGAAAACAGCAACGTCTACCGCACCGAACTTGTGCACCTTGCCGTCGTAGAAAAGGCAGGTTTCCGTAGCATTGCTCTCGTTACCGATTGCCCATGTGATTTCAAAACCGAAGAGATGCTTTTCACCGTCAGCATCGGTCACATAAGACGAGCCGTTGCCCCAGTACCATACCATCTCGTGCGGAGTATTGACTCTGCCCCAGTCGAGAGTGCCGAAAGCATCGTCCTTGGAAAAAGTCCACTCCTCATTATCGATTCTGAACACGCCCTCACACGGCATACAGTTCTGCTTTGTAGTCATAAAATATTTGCTTTCGTCGCCGTCAAACGGAATTACGGTTGTGATATTTTCAAGACCTTCAGGGATATCCATTGTAAACTTACACTCAACTGTCTTGCCGCCCTTGAGCATTTTGAACCAAAGCGTTCTTGTGTTCTCTTCGGTATTAAAATCGAACTCTGCCTTACCGATTTTGTAGCCAAAGCGGTTGGGCACATCGCCCTTTGCAGGCGGAACATACTTGTCTTTACCGCCAAGGAAAATCTGAGTTGCATCCATTATCTGTTTGCCGTTGACAAGGTCAATAAGCTTTGCACAGATAAAACCGCCGATGTTGATATTGGCAAAATTAACCTGAACCATATATCTGCCGTCGGATACCTGATAGAAATCCCACTCCTTACGGCTCATAAGACGTGCCTGCACCTTCGATCTGTCATACTCGAAAACGTTGCGTCTTGCCCAACCTTTTGCAAGAAGTTTTCCGTCACCGCTGAGTAGAGGTGTACTCTGTGTGTACTCGGTCTGTTTCGACTTTTCTTTCCAATTCCTGAACGGTATATAGGTCCTTTCCAATGCTGTTTCCTCCTGAAGTATTAGTTGTTGAAGAGATTGTAAATCTTGCCAAGCAATTCGTATAACTTAATTGCGTAGGGATTAAGGAAATCCCAATACGGTTCTTCGTAAAGCGTTGTCCACTTCTGCGGTGCTCTGTAAAGATAGAGCAGCTCGCAATCAGAGAGCTGATTTCTGACGCCCTCACTCAGTTTAAGAATACCCATAGCCTTCATATCGTTGTGCAGACGCTCATTTGCATTCATCCATACATACGGGAACTGGAGCTGTGAAAACTCACCCTTGCGGTTGGAGCACTTCCAGTATCTCCAGCTAAGCTCGGAACGGAGAAGCTGAGAAAGCTGCTCTTCCGTTTCTGCCTGAGCCTTTGCATTTTCCCAAAGTTTATCGCAGTACTCAATATCCTCACCCGACATTCCGTAGAGTGTTTCCTGCGATTTCTGATAAATGTAGAGATGTCTCAGGTCGGTGGCAGCATGCTCGGTTGTAATATCGATAAATTCGCGTATACTCTCCCAACCTGCACCGTAAACAGCCTCAAGGTAGCCGTTCATTTCAGCGTCATAGTCGCAATAGGGATCCTGCATCAGTTTTGAAAGCAGATATGTTCTGAGCTCGCCGAACTCGCCGTCACATTCCGCGATATAATAGTTGCCCTCTTCGTAAATGCCCTTTACGTTGTTTTCGTAAAATATCTGAACGTTCCTCTGCATTACACCGAAATTCGGGAAGATACATACCGTTTCGCTGTAATTGTTTACATAGTCCCAGATATATACGCGGTCACAGATTTTGCCCCACTGCTCAAGGTCATACATAAAATCCTTGTTCTCATCGCACTTCTCATCATCAAGAGCGTGACCGAAGCAACATTCGATAGAGCAAAGACGGACAATAACGTCATCCCTCGGCACAACGTTTGTCGGTGCCTGACGGGTATACTGGTAAGCAAAAGTATCAAAAACGACGTTATCGTAGTCGCCTGCCGCCTTGACACGCTCTGCAACCGTATTGACAAAAGTAATCATAGAGCCTGCGTGCGAGCCGTTTGCATTGTCAAGTGCCCTGCAATCAGCACACTCACAGTATTTCTGATTATCGTGCTGAGTGAGCGAAATAATCTGTACTGAAGCATCGGGATTGTGCTCACGCGAAAGATTGTCGAGCACCTCACCGACAACAACATCAATTACATCGGGGTTGGTAAGGCAGAGCTGCTCCTGCACTCTGAAGCCGCCGTGATAAGCAAAATACTCGGGGTGAGATTCAAAATATGTTTCAGGCTTACAGTAATGAGTTACAAGCGTATGCGCAAAAGAGCCGATGTAGCCTACCTGACCGCCCTGCTCCGCCGTAAAGGTGCGATATACGCCGCCCGTAAGTCCGTTTGCAAGTGAAAATTCAATATCTCTTGAGCTTGTTGTATCGGTTTCGGTGTATTCGAAGAAAGGATGATATTCATCATCAATGCCGCCCGGTACTGCAAGGTCTGCATTTTCGGGTGTGACGATAACGCCCCACTCATACCAGTGACAGCCGCAATAATCCTCAAGGAAAGCATATACACCGTTGATTGAGCCCTTGTTGCCTGCACCGCAGATAACAATTTTGCTTTCATCCGACTGTATAACGTAACCGCCGTCTTCAAAACCCTCAAGGTCAACTTCCGCACGGTTTGTAACACCAACGCAGATTTCATAATCAGCCGCAGAAGCCGAATCCGACACCACGGCAATATCCGCGCCCGTTATCTTTTCAAGATAGTACTCAAGGCGTGAAGCGGCATACTGATCCGTATTTTTACTGCCCGCTACGATAACGGCATCGGCAATAATCGGGTCACCGTCCGCCGCAAAAGCAAGCGTCGGGAAAAGCGCCAGCATAAATGAAAGAACGAGTGTAATACACAGAAACTTTTTCATAATCAACAGCTCCGTTTCTGCCGCAAACGCGGCTTTTGAGTTTTGGGAACACAGACAAAAAGTTTGCTTAACAGATTATACCACACATTAAAACAAAAATAAAGCAAAAAAGTCGCCTAAAGGCGACTTTTCATAATGAATTAAAGGCTGTTGAGGATATTCATTACGCAACGCAACTCCTCCGGCTTGACCTTATCAACGGGTTTATCGTTGATAACACAGTCTGCAAAGTAGTTGATTTCGTTTGCGTAAGCATCGCTCTTGGGAAGATTTATGCTGCCCGTGTCACCCTTAGTCTCTTTTGAAAGATCTATCTCCTCATCGGCAAGATAGATTTTCATCGTGCGGTTTTCATTGGCAACAATAGCGTGCTCAAACTGGAAACGGAACTGAGCCGTGAAGGGATAGCAGGTTGCATACCACGAAGCCTCGGTGTTGATTGTAAACTTGCCGAAATCGTATGTAACGGAAATGAAATCCTGCTCCGGACGCTTTGAACGGTACTGATGAACAACCTCAGGCATACCGAAAGCATATACCATAAAGTCAAGGTCGTGGATATGAAGGTCGAAGGGAACAAGGCCGCTTCTTTTCTCATCCATCATCCATCCGTCCCAACTCCAACGGGGTTTGTGGCCAAGCCTTGTCATTGTGCCCGAAAGCAACTCGCCGTACTTTTTGGTGTCAAAAATATCCTTGAGCACCTCATACTCGGGCCAGAAGCGGAGCACCTGAGCAACCATAAACTTAACGTTATTCTTTTCAGCTGTTGAATAAACCCTGTCAATATCCTCTTCTTTAAGTGAAATGGGCTTTTCACAGATTACGTTTATGCCCTTCTCCATTGCCTTTACGGCAAAATCAGCGTGAAGATATGTAGGCAGACAAATATCAAGAATATCAAGCTCCTCGTTTGCGAGCATCTCGTCAAAATCAAGGTAATGGCGTTTTCCTTCGTACTGCTCCATACGCTCGGGGCGGATATCACAAAGAGCTACAAGCTCAGCATCCTCTCTTTTATCCCACGCGGGAATATGTGCGCCGCTGATACCGCCGACGCCGACAAGACCGACTTTAAGCATATAAAAACCTCCGTTAAAAAAATTCTGAATTTATTGTAATGCTTTTTGGCGCTGATTGCAACAGAAAAAAGCGGAATCATACAACATTATTTCTGTATTCCGTATGCGTTAACCAGCGTTTCGTATTCAGACTCGCTGATTGCAACAACAGACCCGTGCCTCGGTTTGAGATGATCCATAGAATAAGTCGAACGCTGAACACGTCTGAAGGAACTGAAATCTCTCGTCATCTGTGCAAAATAAGACTCCTGACCATACTCATCCATTATCATCATCCACGCATCAGTGCCGGTAATGCGGTACATCGAGCTGCCTTCCACACCCCAGTAGTTAAGTGAACAGATTGTATAATCCGTATTGTACGGTCCCGTAAGATTCTTTGATTTAACGTAGGCGATTTTCTGCGTTATGTCCTCTTTGAAGTAGAGGTAATAGTATCCGTCTTTTTCGTTGTAGATTATGTCACCGTCTATACACTGAACGTTTCTGATTTCGCCTGTTTCGGGGTCGGTCTCATTCCACCTGCCGTAGAGCACCTGCGGCTCTGTTTCAAAAGTCTTGAAATCCTTTGTATACGCATAGTAATGACCGGCACAGTCATTTTCAACGGTTGACGTTGCCCAGTAGACCATATACATCTGCTTATCGCTGTCCCATATAGCCTGCGGTGCCCACGCTCTGTTTGTAGTTTCAAAGCCCTCAAACTGACGGATATCTATAACCGTTTCATCAATCCAGTTGATAAGGTCGTATGAACGCCAGGTGATAAGGCAATGGTTTGAAGTCCAGCCCTCGAGTGCATTCATATCGGTTGCAATAATAAAGTAGCAATCCTTACCGTTTTCGTCTGCACCTTTGAGTATGTACGGGTCACGCACACAGCCCGTGCCCTTTGTCTGCTCAATAACAGCCTCATTGCCGTTGAGAGCCTTGTAATTATATCCGTCGGTGCTTACGGCAAAATGTATAGTCTGCTCATCGACCTCATTACCTACAAAATAGCAGAAAAGATAAGCATCCGACCTGCTGACGGCAGGATAAACATATTCGTTAAATACGCAATTAAAAAGATAGTAGGGTGACATAATAATTGCCATAAGAAATCTCAGAAAAGTTGTAAAAGTCATTTATACCATCCTTCCGGAATTGTCTTTAATTAAAGATTAGCATAAAACTAAGCTCAAGTAAATATTGAAATCATATTATAATGAGTATATAATTAAAGCATCCTACTGCTTGAG
>JAZRRT010000021.1:0-3889 GCA_045650985.1 Acutalibacteraceae bacterium
TGTAGCTGCAAGAGCGTTGGGGTTGGACTTGTTGTTTGTGCCGGGTGCAACGCCGAAGAAACCGTTTTCGGGGTTGATTGCGTAGAGTCTGCCGTCCTCACCCTTACGGATCCAGGAAATATCGTCACCTACGCACCATACCTTGTAGCCCTTCTCAAGATAGCTCTTGGGAGGAATGAGCATAGCAAGGTTGGTCTTACCGCAAGCTGAGGGAAATGCGCCACAGATGTATTTAACTTCGCCGTCGGGCTTCTCAACGCCGAGGATGAGCATGTGCTCAGCCTGCCAGCCTTCTTTCCAGCCCTGATATGATGCGATACGAAGTGCGAAGCACTTTTTGCCGAGAAGAACGTTTCCGCCGTAACCTGAGTTAACGGAGATGATTGTGTTGTCCTGCGGGAACTGGCAGATATATCTCTTCTCTTCGTCAATCTGGCACTTGCAGTGGAGACCGCGAACCCAATCGTTGCTGTCGCCGAGAGCCTCAAGAACCTTTGTGCCTACTCTTGTCATGATAACCATGTTGAGTACAACGTAGATGGAGTCTGTAAGCTCAATACCGATCTTGGAGAAGCGGCTGCCTACGGGACCCATTGAATAGGGGATAACGTACATTGTTCTGCCCTTGTATGAATCCTTTGCGATGCTGTAAAGCATTTCGTAAGCTTCAGCGGGATCCATCCAGTTGTTTGTGGGGCCTGCCATTTCCTTTGTGGGAGCGCAGATGAATGTTCTGCCTTCAACACGTGCAACGTCGTTGACTGCTGTTCTGTGAAGGTAGCAATCGGGGAGGAGATCCTGGTTGAGCTTAATCATTTCGCCTGTTGAGCAAGCTTCTGCTCTGAGTGCGTCGATCTGCTCCTGAGAGCCGTCAATCCATACGATCTTGTCGGGCTTTACAAGCTCGACCTTTTCTTCGATCCAGGAGAGAACGCTTTTATTGGTCGTGAGATTTGTCATTTTGTTGACTCCTTTCAATATAAAACCGGATAAATTTGAGAATTGCATTCCGTTTATAAATATATATTATTTTTTGCAAAACTGCAATCTAAAATACTCCAAACATTTAAAAAGTTTGAGGCATTTTTTGGTTGAAATTGCTTAATTTATATCTGCTTGAGGAGCGGACCGATACCCTTTATCGCTCTGGGAATGTCTTTGGCAATGAGGCGGATGCCGCCTTTTTCGCCGCTGAGCCATTTTACAAGTCCGTCTGCCATCTGCTCGCTGAATACGCCGCCGCTCATACTGATGAAATCACGGAACGGAGTTTGCATTGCAATTGCCTGTGCAAAGCCTGCGGGAATAACACCCGTGAGGAACTTGTAAAAACGCTTGCCGTTTTTGGTGTGTGAACAGCTCTCGAACGTGTCCTGAATGCCGAGCTTTCTGTCTTCGGGATAATTCGTTGCGGGAAGCTCTCTGCCAAGCACTGCAACAAACTGCTCTTCGGGAACATCCTGAACGTCGCCGCTGTAATATGCGGGAGCAACGGCAGAGTAGTCGGGAATATTCTCTGTTGAGCCGTTTACGGTGAGTGTTGCCTTGAGCTTGATGTCTGCGCTTGAAGCACCGATAAGAATATCAAATTCACCGCTTTCAACACACCAGTCGTTGATGTTTACGTTGTAGAAAGCGAATGCACGCTTTTGCAACTCGATTTCAATCTCTTTGCTCTGACCGGGTTCAAGCCAGACCTTTTTGAAGCCTTTGAGCTCTTTTTCGGGTCTGTAAATTGTGCTCTCTTTATCAGCGACGTAAAGCTGAGCAGTTTCATAACCTGCAACGTTGCCCGTGTTCTTGATCGTGAACGTGACTTTGAGTGTTTCGTCCTCGTTCATTGCAGCCTTATCGAGCTTGATGTCAGAATACTCAAAGGTTGTGTAGGAAAGGCCGAAGCCGAAGGGATAACGCACGGCCTTGCTTGCCTTTTCGTAGTATCTGTAACCGATATAAATGCTCTCACGGTATTCAACCGTTGCGGGGTTTCCGGGGAAGTTGTTGAATGCAGGTGTATCTGCATAAGTCATCGGATATGTTTCGGGAAGCTTGCCGCTGGGGTTAACTGCACCGCTGATTATATCTGCAACGGCTCCTGCGCCTGCCTGACCGCCGAGGTATGAGTTGAGTATTGCGGCAACGGAGTCGTTCCACGGCATTTCAACCGGTGAACCGCCTGCAAGTACGATGATGACGTTGCTGTTTACTTTGAGAATTTCTTCAACAAGCTTGTCGTGTGCCTGAGGAAGATTCATATGTGTTCTGTCGTAACCCTCAGCCTCGTATTCGTCGGTAAGACCTATGAATACAACTGCCGTTTCGTGTTTGGAAGCAACCTCAACGGCTTTTGCGATGTGAGAAGCGTTCTTTTTCGCTTTTTTGTTTGAAAGCTCATAACCCTGAGCAAACTCAACGTCGTAGCCGATTTTCTGAAGCTCTTCAAGCGCGTTGTCAAGTTTTGTGGGGTTAATGTGTGAGCTGCCTGCACCCTGATATCTGGGCGTTCTTGCAAGCTCGCCTATAACTGCAATCTTGTTGTCTTTTTTGAGGGGGAGAATGCCGTTGTTTTTGAGAAGTACCATTGAGTTGGCGGCAACCTCTCTTGCAAAATCCTGATCGTCGAGATCGTTGTACTGATAGTTCTTCTGTGCGCCTGCAACAGCTTTGTCAATAAGCTTGAGCATGTTGAGTGCGCGCTCTGTTACAACGGCTTCGTCAAGTGTGCCGTTCTGAACGGCTTCAACTATTTTCTTTGTGCCTGAACCTGCGGAAGAAGGCATTTCGAGGTCGTTACCGTTCTGAAGTCCGAGCACTCTGTCGTTAACAGCGCCCCAGTCGCTTACAACTACGCCGTCAAAGCCCCATTCGCCGCGGAGAATATCAAGCTGTGTGTGCTTGTTTTCCGAACCGTGGAAACCGTTGATTTTGTTGTACGAGTTCATAACGGTCCAGGGTTTGGCTTTTTTGACTGCAATTTCAAAAGCAGTGAGATATATTTCGCGCAGTGCGCGTTCGTCTACAACGGAGTCGCAGGTCATTCTGCGTGTTTCCTGGCTGTTTGCGCAGAAATGCTTGAGCGATGTGCCGACACCCATTGACTGAACGCCGTTGATGAAGCCTGCTGCGAGCTCACCTGCAAGGAGCGGATCTTCCGCAAAGTATTCGAAATTTCTGCCGCAAAGGGGAGAACGTTTCATATTTATTCCGGGGCCGAGGAGTACGCCGACCTCCTCTTTAAGGCACTTCTTGCCGAGGGCAACGCCCATCTTATAGAGCAGCTCGGGGTCCCACGATGCTGCGGTTGTTGCGGCTGTGGGGTAACTGATGGCGGGCACGCTGTTGTTGAGGCTGTCACCCGTCTTGCTGTAATCTTTTTTGCGCAGTCCGTGAGGTCCGTCGCACACCATAACAGAGGGAATGCCGTATTTTTCCATCCCTTTGAGGTGCCAGAAATCACCGCCGTCACAGAGTGCGGCTTTTTCTTCAAGAGTCATCTGTGAAATAAGGTCGCTGAATTTTGACATTTTTTATTCCCCTTCAAAAAATTTTTCTTCTAATGCGGCTGCTTCTTCGGCTGATTCGACAGCCTCAACGCCTTTAAGCTTTTTCTGAATTATGCGGTTTCGGTTTTGCGCTTCGCCTAGCGCCTTTCCTGCATCGTCAATACGTCTTCTTGCTTTTTCAAGCAAATCACCGAATTTATCGTACTGCGTTTTGGCAACGGCAAGCATCTGACGTACTTCGTTTGCTTTTTCGTTTATTGCAACCGCCTTGAAGCCCATTGAAAGTGATGACAGAAGGGCTGTAATCGTAGTCGGTCCGGCAATCATTATGTTGTACTCGCTTCTCAGCTTTTCGGGCAGACCGTCAGGCGAGGCGGCAATCTCCG
>JAZRRT010000022.1:0-1833 GCA_045650985.1 Acutalibacteraceae bacterium
TACGCCCGTGCAAAAGCTGCTGACAACAACGAGGCTATGACCGCCATCGAAAACACCTTCGGCAAGGTAAAATTCCTTGAGTTTGACGGTGCCAAGGCACATGAGATTGCATTCATCACTCCCGTTGCAGTAGAACGTGAGCTCAGAGAAAAACTCAAATCGCTCAGCCTCACCATTGAGCCGGTCAACGTGCTTCGCGTTTGTGACTAATCTTTTTGAAAAACCTTTTAGGAGGAAATATATATGCTGATTGTTCAAAAATTCGGCGGCAGCTCGGTTGCAAATGCCGAGCGTGTCCGTAACGTAGCGAGTATCATTACTGACACCTACAAGGAAGGCAACGACGTTGTAGTTGTTGTTTCCGCACAGGGTGATACCACCGATGATCTTCTTGCTGCTGCAAAGGAAATCAACCCCTCTGCTTCCAAGCGTGAGCTTGATATGCTTGTTACCGCAGGTGAGCAGATGTCCGCCTCTCTTCTTGCTATGGCTATCGAGGGAATGGGTTATCCTGTTATTTCCCTTCTCGGTTGGCAGGTTGGTATGAAGACCGACTCCAATCACGGTAACGCTCGTATCAAGAGAATCGACACCGAACGCCTTAATGCCGAGCTTAACCGCAAAAACATTGTCATTCTTGCCGGTTTCCAGGGTATCAACAAGTATGATGATATGACTACACTCGGTCGTGGCGGTTCCGATACAACTGCAGTCGCTATTGCAGCTGTACTCAAGGCAGACAGCTGTCAGATTTACACTGACGTTGACGGCGTTTATACTGCTGATCCCCGCAAAATCAAAAATGCTCAGAAGCTTGACGAAATCACTTACGACGAAATGCTCGAGCTCGCCACTCTCGGCGCACAGGTTCTTCACAACCGTTCGGTTGAGATGGCTAAAAAATATCAAGTCAATATGGAGGTCCGTTCCAGCCTCCAGAGAGTACCCGGAACAAAAGTTAAGGAGGTTGTCAAAATGGAAAAAATGCTCATCAGAGGCGTAGCCAGCGATAAAAATGTTGCCCGTATCACTATGGTAGGTTTGGAGGATACTCCGGGCGTAGCACATAAAGTCTTTGCTCTTATGGCAGCAAAGAAAATCAATGTAGATATCATTCTTCAGTCCATCGGTCGTGACGGTACAAAGGATATCGTATTTACCGTATCCGCCGATCAGGCAGACGATGCTATCAAAGCACTTGAAGATATCTCCGCATCCCTCGGTTGTAAACAACTCACCTGCGACACCGACGTTGCAAAGGTTTCCATCGTAGGTGCAGGTATGGAAAGCCATCCCGGCGTTGCAAGCCGTATGTTTGAGGCTCTCTATTCTGCAAACGTAAACATCCAGATGATTTCCACAAGCGAAATCAAAATCTCCGTTCTTATTTCCAAGGATTCCGCAGAGCGCGCAGTTGCTGCTGTTCACGAGGCATTCTTCGGCGAATAATAAAAATCACTCTTTACTCACCTGCCGTTCTAAGCACAGGACGGCAGGGAGTAATATAAGCAAGGGAAGTATAAATTATGTCGGTTGTTTCAAATGACAAGCAATATATAACCGGTACCTATGCGAGAAGCTCTCTTTCAGTTGAAAAGGGTTGCGGCTCGCAGCTTTGGCATTTTGACGGCAAGGAGTATATTGACCTTTCTACCGGTATTGCTGTTAATGCTTTTGGTGTTTCTGACTCTGAATGGGTAAAGGCCGTTACCGAGCAGGCATCCAAACTTCAACATATCTCAAACCTTTATTACACAAAACCGCAAACCGACCTTGCAAAAATGCTTTGTGAAAAAACAGGGCTTTGCAAGGTGTTTTTTTCAAATTCGGGTG
>JAZRRT010000023.1:0-13107 GCA_045650985.1 Acutalibacteraceae bacterium
CCGTTGTTGATAATGAAAACCGCCTTGTAGGCATCATCACCATCGACGACGTTGTTGACGTTATCGAAGAAGAGGTTACGGAAGACTTTGAGAAAATGGCAGCTATGACTCCGTCTGACGACGAATATCTGAAGACGGGCGTTTTCAAACTGGCAAAAAACAGAATCCTCTGGCTTCTCATCCTTATGATTTCGGGTACTTTTACAGGTATGATAATCGAAGGCTACGAAACTCTGCTTTCAGGCTTCGTTGCTCTGACAGCATCAATGCCTATGCTGATGGGTACCGGCGGTAACGCGGGCAGTCAGGCTTCAACACTTATAATCCGCGGTCTTGCCGTTGGCGAAATCGAAATAAAGGACTACTTCAAAATCGTTCTGAAAGAGCTTCGTGTAGCCGCTATCTGCGGTGCCGTACTTGCGGCGGCAAACATTGTAAGAATGTATTTCTTTAGTGAAGGTACTCTCGCCGTATATCTCGTCGTTTCTCTTGCGATGTTTATCGCAATCGTTGTTGCAAAGCTTATCGGCTGTTCGCTTCCGATATTCGCAAAGCTCGTAAAAATCGACCCTGCACTTATGGCAGGTCCGATGATTGCAACATTGGTTGACATTGTAACACTTGTAATTTACTTCGCTCTTGCAAAAGCTTTCCTGATTTAAGGAGTTTTTTATGCACTATATCCCCTACAACTCAAGGCTCAGCTTTCATAAAAACATTTTCGGTGCAATCCGCGAGGGCTGCACCGTTTGTTTGCGTGTAATTCTGCCCCGCGAGATGCAGTGCAGCGGTGTGCGCCTTGTATGGCACCGCGACGGGGAAAGCGAAAACAGAATCTCTTTTGACTGGGACTGTATGCAAGGCGATTACGAAGAGTGGTGGAAGGTTAATTTCACCCCTGAAAAGCCCGGGCTTTACTGGTATCATTTTGAATATGACATTCCCTTCGGCAAAGGTCAGATTTATCACACATCCAACGGTATAGGCAAATTCAGCGGCAGCGGTAACGACTGGCAGCTTACGGTTTATTCAAAAGATTTCAAAACACCGGACAGGCTAAAAGGCGGCATTATTTACCAAATATTTCCCGACAGGTTCAACCGCGCCGAAATCGAGCTGAAGAACATTCCCGACGACAGAATCCTGCGTGACGATTGGGGTGCACAACCCGAATGGAAGCCCAACGAGAACGGAAAAGTTCTTAACAACGACTATTTTTGCGGAAATCTCAAGGGAATTGAAGAAAAGCTCGACTATATTGCTTCGCTAGGTGTCAACTGCATTTATCTGAACCCGATTTTTGAGGCACATTCAAACCACCGCTACAACACGGCAGACTACACAAAAACAGACCCGTTGCTCGGCACCGAAGAAGACTTCAAAAGCCTTTGCGCAAGCGCCGCCGAAAAAGGAATCGATATTATCCTTGACGGCGTATTCAACCACACGGGCGCAGACAGTATATATTTCAACAAAAACAGCAGATACCCATCCCTTGGCGCTTACAACTCACAGCAATCACCTTATTATTCGTGGTACACGTTCCGCAGGTGGAACGAAGACTACGAAAGCTGGTGGGATTTTGACACACTTCCCAACGTAAATGAAAAAAGCGAATGTTACTGCGACTTCATATTCGGAGATAACGGTGTTATCCGAAAGTGGCTCAGACTCGGTGCTTCAGGTTGGCGACTTGACGTAGCCGACGAATTACCCGACGATTTTCTCGACAAGCTCAATGCCTGTGTCAAGAGCGAAAAACCCGATGCCCTTATCATCGGTGAAGTTTGGGAGGACGCAACAAACAAACTCGCTTACCACAAAAGAAGACGATACCTTCTCGGCGGTCAGCTTGATTCGGTTATGAACTACCCGTTCGCCGATGCCGTAATGTACTTTATGCGTACGGGCATTGCAAACGGATTTACAGACAAGATACTGACAATTCTTGAAAACTATCCGCCGCAGTGCATACCCGTACTGATGAACCATATAGGCACGCACGACACTGTACGCGCAATAACCGCAATGGTTGCAGAAAGCTGTGAGGGACGTGACAGGCGCTGGCAGGCAAGCCGCACACTGACGGAAAGCCAACTTGAAATCGGAACACAGATGCTAAAAACAGCCGCCGCAATCCAGTTCACTCTGCCCGGCATACCAAGTATATACTACGGAGATGAAGCAGGTATGGCGGGCTATAAAGACCCGTTCAACCGCGGCTGTTATCCGTGGGGAGAAGAAAACGAAGAACTTATCGGTTGGTACAAAGCTCTCGGCAAAATTCGCAAGGAAAACGCTTCCCTTTATGACGGCAGTTTTCACCCCGTATCCGAAGCAGCAGGCTGTATTGCCTATGTACGAAGCACCTTCGGAAACCGTATAATGCTGATTGCCAACCGCAACGTTCATCCGATAACCTACTATCTGCCAGACGATTGGCACGGCGCAGAATTACTGCTCGGCGGTACTGAAATCAGATATAACGAAGTAGATATTCCTGCATACGGTGCGGTAATACTGAAAGATTGACAATACAGTTAAAATATGAGATAATAGAAAAAATTTTTTTCGGAGGTTACGTTTTATGAAAAGAACCGTAAAACTTATGAGCATACTGCTCACGGCAATTCTCCTTTTTCAGGCAGGCTTTATGGCATCTGCAACTGACAGCAGCTACACAATCGTTTCCCCCTATGCTTCAGTAGTATGGGAAGGTGATGAAGCTTGGGGTGCTTACAAAGGCACAACACACACTCACACAACTTACAGCGATGCTGAACTTGATCTGCCCATAATGATCAAGGGTTACTATAACGAGGGCTTTGATTTCGTTGCAAACGCTGACCACGGCGTAACAGGCGTTGAATGGAACAAAGAGCCTGCAAAGCTTCCCCTTTACCTCTATCAGTACATTCTCGGCAATAAGGTCAATTGCCTTACTGACGAAGAGTACGAAGGCATCACAAGCGGTACATATCCTCTTGAGGACGGTACAATCCGCGGCACAGGCATGACCTGCGTTACAGGCGGTAACGAGCTTGGTTACATCACACTCACAAAAAGCCATATAAACGGCTACTTCCCGTCCCCCGATATCGGTAACGCTTGGGACGGCGGCGAAAACAGCTACGAAGAAGCTGTTAAGTTTGTTGATGACAATGGCGGCATTTCTCACATTAACCACCCCGGCGATTGGCTTCAGTCCAACCAGAATCCCGACGTTGTAAACGATCCCGAGATGGTCAAATATTTCGGCGATATTATCCTTAAGTACGATTCCTGCCTCGGCACAGAGGTTTTCAACGAGAGAAACGGCACAACAGGTTACGACAGAGTTCTTTGGGATAACCTTCTTATGTACTGCATCCCCTACGGCAAAAACGTTATCGGATACAGCAACACAGATGCTCACTGGCTTTCAACAATCGACTCTTCCTTTATGATTTTCATGATGGAAGAAAACACAGAGGAAAAAGTTTACGAGACAATGCATACAGGTGCATTCTTCTCCGTTACAAGAAAGCTTCGTGCAAACAACTTCGAAATCGGTCCGACAGAAGAGTTTGACGTAATCGGCTCAGACCTCCCCTATCCCATGTTCTCAAACGTTATCACAGACGGTCATAAGGTAAGCGTTAACTACTCCGACGCAACACAGATTCAGTGGATTGCTGACGGCAAGGTTATTGCAAAGCAGGCTGTAAACGGCAACGGCTCTTACACACTCGACCTCGACACAATCGAAGGTGCAGAGGACTTCACATACATCCGTGCAGAGCTTCTCGGTGACGGCGGTATGTGCCTTACTCAGGCTTTTGTTATTGATGACGGCAGCGAGCCTCTCACTTGGGAAGAGGAAGTTGTTGAAATGACATTCATCGAAAAATTCCTCGCTTGGTTCAAGGACACAAGAATCTATGTCCTCTTCCAGGAAATCGCAAGAGCAATCGGCTGATAAACCAACAATGAATCAATCCCCGCAGTTGAGCGCTGCGGGGATTTTTTTACACCTTGGAAACTCATTTAAATTACACTAATAATGACGCAACTTTTGTTTTGTATTATTTTACTTGCAAGATTTGCAGATATGTATTACAATAATGGAGTTAAGCGTTTGAAGGAGGAAAAAAGCCGTGGCTGAATTAAAAACCGAATCACTCGGTAACGGAGTTTACGCTGTATTGAGCGAGATACATACCTTCGGTACGGATGCTTTTCTTCTGTATGATTTTGCGCAGGCTAAGCGCAAAGAAAAAATCTGTGACCTTTGCAGCGGTTGCGGCATTATTCCGCTTTTGATGCTCAGAGAAAAAAGGCAACACCCTGTTACGGCTGTTGAGATTCAAGCGGATGCCTGCGAGCTGATAAAAAAAGGCATTGAAATGAGTTCACTCGAAGACAAGCTCATTATACTCAACAAAGACCTCAAAAACCTGAAAGAAGATATTGAAGCAGGTGCGTTTGACCTTATAACCGTCAATCCTCCTTACTTCCCGATCGGCAGCGGTTATGACTGCGAGGATGAGCCTCACAGAATGATAAGAAGCGAAGTATGCTGTACGCTTGAGGATATAGTTGCTCAATCGGCAAGGCTGTTGCGCTCGGGCGGCAGAATGTGTATGTGTCACAGACCCGAAAGACTGACAGACATTATATGCTCAATGCGCGCAAACAAAATAGAGCCGAAAAGATTGAGATTTGTCGCAAAGAATGAAAACACCGCACCCTGGCTTTTGCTGATTGAAGGCAAAAAAGATGCGAAACCGTCACTTCTGACCCAAAAAACACTATATATGAACGACAAAAAAGAACTCGAAAGGATATACGGCGGATATGCCGAGTGATAAAATGAGCGGAACACTTTTTGTTGTAGGTACTCCAATAGGTAACCTTTCCGATATGTCTCCGAGAGCGATTGAGGCTCTTGAAAACTGTGATTTCATTGCGGCTGAAGATACAAGAGTAACACTCAAACTTCTTAACCGATTTGAAATAAAAAAGCCAATGATAAGCTACCACGAGCATAACCGCACAGAGCGCGGTGAGCACATCGTACAGCGCATTGCCGCCGGCGAAAACTGCTGCCTTGTAACTGATGCAGGTATGCCGGCAGTATCCGACCCCGGAGAAGACCTCGTAAGGCTGTGCCACAATATGAACATACACGTTTCATCCGTGCCGGGTCCGTGCGCCTTTGTGACGGCACTTGCAATATCGGGTATGAGCGCAAAACGGTTTACGTTTGAAGGTTTTTTAAGCGTTAACAAAGTAAGCCGCAGAGAGCACCTTGCACAGATTAAAAACGAAAAGCGTACAATGTGCTTTTACGAAGCACCGCACAAACTGCCTGCCACACTCAAAGATATGGCACAGGCACTTGGTGACCGCAAGATTGCAATTGTACGCGAAATAACAAAAATACATGAAGAGGTCATCCACACCTCACTCTTCAAAGCGGCTGAGCAATATGCCGACGGACATCTCAAAGGCGAAATCGTACTGATAATAGAAGGCGCTCCCGAAGAGGAAGAAGCACCTGCAACACTTGAAGAAGCTGTTGAATTTGCCCGAAATCAGCTTGAAAAAGGCGTTTCAGCAAGTGAGGCAGCAAAATTAGCCGCCAAGGCAACAGGGTTTAAAAAAGGCGAAATTTACAAAGCTTTATTAGACTGAGGAGGAAAGAAAAATGATTGAAAGTTTCAAAGAATTCTGGTACCTGTACCTGCTTCTTGTCGTACTGATTGCAGTAACCGTATTCGTATGGAAAAAAGCCATTGCCGCATCTTCAAAACACAACAAACAGTTCAACGAAAACCTCGCAAAAGCCAAACGCGCCAAAGAGATGCGCGAAGCTTACGGCAACCTCACCGCCGAGATTATAGAAAAAGCTCCTGCCTCTGCTCTCTTCGAAGGCATTGCGTTCAACCTTGAATACGCTTGTCAGAAAACAGAGGACACAAACAGCTTTTATGACTCAATGACAAACGGCGAAAAGAACGTATACGCGCTGTTTTACCTCATCTCCGACGCATCAGAGGGCAAGCTGTCAAACTTTTTCAAATCAAGCTACCGCCCCCTTACGAGTGATGCCGTTGCGGCGGCAAAAGAGATTCTTGATGAAAACATTTATTCCGTAATCGAGATGATGTTCAACCGATTCGACGAAAACAACGAAGAATATTCCGTTATCCCGCACGAAATCGACAGGCTCAACGGTGATTACAGAGAAAGAACCGAAGGCAAAGATTTGTTCGCAGCAGGCGGCGAATACATCAAGAAAAATCCGCAGGAATTTTTAAAGTAACATAAACAACGAGTAAACAAAAAAAGGTACGGTTCTGACGAACCGTACCTTAATTTTTTAAGTATTAATTACTGAGCTTCACAGCAGGAGCAGGAAACATAATTTTCCTCATCGTTTGCTGCAGACTTCTTAGCCTTAATCTTTGTTACTGCGAAGTAGATACCGGCAGCAAGAGCAGCTACGCCAAGGACAACACCGACGATTTTAAGAACTTTCTTACATTTCATTATTTTGTTCCTCCTTTGTACTGATTGTAACAAAATTATACCCTTTTGGCAGGTTATTGTCAATACTTTTTATAAAAAATACAACCGACCTCTGCCTCCCGACAAAAGCCGAGGAACACAGGTCGGCTGTAAACAGCCTGCGAGACCGACGCATAAAGCATCGGTCTCAATAAAGCTGCTTTAAGCCTTGTTTGCCTTAACAGTAAGAGCAGACTTCTTTCTTGCGGCATTGTTCTTGTGGATGATGCCCTTTGCAGTTGCCTGGTCGATCTTCTTGATCGCAGCCTTTACAAGGACGTCCTTATCTGCAGAATTAGCCTCGATTGCAGCGTTAGCCTTTTTGATTGCTGTCTTGAGAGCAGAGTTAGCAGACTTGTTACGAGCTGCCTTTGTCTTGTTGACAAGAACTCTCTTCTTTGCGGATTTGATGTTCGGCATTTGAGTACACCTCCTTTTTACTATCACACAGATATGTATATTAACATTTTTCCAAACAAATTGCAAGTTATTTTTAAAGAAAAGTGCAAAAATATGCGCAATTATCTAATACTAATAATAATTAAACGTAAAAAGGGGTAAAAAATATGAATCTTCGCACTGACCTTGCCATAGAACAAGGTGAAATACACGCAGGAAAAGGCTTGAAAGGCATTGAACACACGGTAAAAAAAGCAAACGGAGTAACGATAACAGAAATCAGAATAACCGACAAAGACGGTGAAACCGCACTCAAGAGAAAAAAAGGACGATATATAACAGTGGAAATACCTCGTTTCTCAAAAAGCACGAGGTATTTTGAAAGCGGCACAAATGCCGTTGCAGAAGGAATAAAATCGCTGATACCGCAAAACGGCCCCGTACTTGTAGCCGGACTCGGGAACGAAAACATCACCCCCGACGCACTCGGGCCGCGATGCGCCTCGCTCGTATTTTCAACACGTCACATAAGCAAAGAGATTCAGAAAAACATCGGAATCGATTCACTGCGCTCCGTCTCCCGCATTACACCGGGTGTACTCGGACAAAACGGCATTGAAACAAGCGAGATTCTCGCAGGAATAATCAGGCAAATTTCCCCTGCCGCGCTGATAACGGTTGATGCGCTTGCTTCAAGACGGCTTTCACGGCTCGGCTGCACCGTACAGATATGCAACACCGGCATAACACCCGGCTCGGGAGTAGGAAACTCAAGAGCCGAAATCAGCGAAAGCACTATGGGCGTGCCGGTTATTGCGGTTGGCGTGCCGACGGTTGTTGACGCAGCTACGCTGGCTCACGACCTGACAGGCGCATCGGCAAACGGAAGGCACGAAAAAGGCAGCGAAAATATGATGGTAACGCCGAGAGAAATCGACGTTATCATAGACCGCGCCGCAAAGCTGATTGCAACGGCAATAAACAGCGCTTTGCAGCCAAATCTCAGCACGCAGGAAATTTCAGCACTTATTTCATAATAAAAATGCAAGCTCCGTCATATACATTCAACAGCGAATCATATATGCGGAGGTTAAAACAGTGAAAATAAGGTTTGATGCTATATATAACGCCGCCACAGTGCTTACGGCGGTGCTGACAGTTGCAGCCGTTATGCTCGGCACATCGTCTGACGCTGTTTCAGCTTTTGTCACATTCTTAGATAAGAATGTCAGCACGTCGGCTTCTGCCAAAGTATATATGAATTATCTTTTGACAGATGAAAGCGAAAATAAAATTCAATCGGCAAACCGTACGTCATATACGGTAAACCCCGTTGAAGCGCTTACAAAAACGCCCGATGACATAGCCAAACTGATTGAAACTGCAAAAGCAGATTCGGCTGACGACATAAAAGACGGAAGCATAGTCCGCAAACAGTACGCACAGAGCACAGTAACAAAAAAGATTGGCAATATACTGGTAAGGAACAACACAACGACACAGCAATCGCTTGATTTAGAGCGATTTTTAAACGCTGAACCGCAAATTTTAATCAAAGACAAATCAAAGCCGACAGTGCTTATTTTCCACACGCATACAACGGAAAGCTACGAAATACTCGACAGAAGCTGGTATGCACAGGATTATATAACCCGCAGCAACTCGCCTGACCTGAATATGGTAAGAGTCGGAAAAGAAATAAAACAACAGCTTGAAGCGGCGGGATACGGCGTGATTCACGATACGCAAATACACGACGTAAAATACACGGGCGCGTACGACCATTCGAGAAAAAGTGTAGAAGATTATCTGAAAAAACACCCTGAGATACAGATTGTACTTGACGTGCACCGGGATGCGATAGAACAGGATGACGGCACGCGAATCAAACCCGTGGCAAATATACTCGGGAAAAATGCCGCTCAGATAATGATTATAAGCGGCTGTGAAGAAGGAAAAGTAACAAACTTTCCGAATTGGAAAAACAACCTGACATTTGCGCTTAATCTTCAGAGCGTATGTGAAGAAATGTATCCGGGACTTATGCGTCCCTTATACTTCTGCCAACGAAAATATAATATGGACCTTTCCCCCAACAACCTGCTTGTTGAAATGGGAAGCAGCGCAAACACACTTGAAGAAGCTGCCTATTCGGGCAGACTTCTCGGCAACGCGCTTGTAAAACTGCTCGACTCAACACAAAGTAAAGGATGATACAACCTGAAAAACACACTAAGATACTACTTTATCGTAATTTTTATGATATGCCTCGCCACAATTGCAACCTGCGGAATGCTGAGAGTTGAAGAGGTAAACTCCTCTGTGCTTTTCGGCAAAGAAACACAAACAATTCAGCTCAACACAGACAACATCCGTGCTGAGCTGAAAAGAATTTTTTAAATTACTTTTTCTTTTCATCACGCTCGTGGATAACAAAACGTGTGGGCGTACCCTCAAGTCCGAAAACCTCACGTATCTGATTATCGATGTAGCGCTGATAGCTGTAATGGAACAAATCCTTGCGGTTTACAAAACAAACAAACGTCGGCGGACGGGTTGAAGCCTGAGTCATATAGTAAATCTTGAGTCTTCTGCCCTTGTCCGTTGGCGGCTGTACCCTTGCGGTAGCATCTGCAAGTACCTGATTGAGCTTACCTGTCTGAATACGCATTGCATTCTGTGTATCAACAAAGTTGATAAGCTCAAAAAGTCTGTCAATTCGCTGACCTGTTTTTGCAGAGATAAAAATAATCGGAGCGTAGGACATAAATGAAAAATCGTTCATCAGTTTTTTACGGTAAGCATCCATTGTCTTGCCGTCTTTTTCAACTATATCCCATTTATTGACGGCAATAATACAAGCCTTGCCCATCTCGTGCGCAATTCCCGCTACTTTTGAATCCTGCTCAGTAAAACCTTCCTTTGCATCAATCATAATGACGCATACGGTTGCGCGTTCAACAGCCATTCTTGCGCGGAGAACCGAATATTTTTCGATTGCATCTTCAACCTTGCTCTTGCGGCGCAGACCTGCTGTATCAATAAGAACGTATCTGCCGTGTTTGTTTTCAATAAACGTATCCGTTGCATCGCGTGTAGTACCTGCGATGTCGGAAACAATCGCACGCTCCTCGCCCGAAACGCTGTTGACGAGAGAGGATTTGCCGACATTGGGTTTGCCGATAATCGCAACCTTTATCGTGTTATCGTCCTCTTCCTCCTCTTCCTCGACAGGCACGTAAGAAAGCACAGCATCAAGCAAATCGCCCGTGCCGTGACCATGCACGGAGGAAACGGCAATCGGGTCACCGAGACCGAGATTGTAAAACTCATAAAACTCAAGCGGCGGCTCGCCGATTGAATCGCATTTATTAACACAAAGAACGACGGGTTTACCGCTCTTCTGAAGCATCGCCGCAACTTCCTCATCAGCTGCAACAACACCTGTACGCACATCACAAACAAGCACAATTACGTCAGCGCTGTCGATTGCAAGCTGTGCCTGACGACGCATCTGAGAAAGAATTATATCGTCTGAATACGGCTCAATACCACCTGTATCAACAAGAATCATATTTCTGTTGACCCATTCGCACTCACCGTAAATTCTGTCGCGCGTAACGCCCGGAGTATCATCAACAATAGACAATCTTTTGCCGCAAAGCTTATTGAAAAGTGTTGATTTTCCGACATTGGGTCTGCCGACAACTGCAACTATCGGTTTTGCCATATTACCACTCTCCTCCTAAGAATTTTTCAAGCAGCACATATCCGTCGGCAACGCACGACGTTACTGCCACACCGAGTTTTTCGGACAACTGTGTTACCGTGATATCGTCGAGAAATACCTCTTCGCCGTCACGCAAAGCGGAATCCGGAATCAGAAGCTCATCGCCGAGCTCAATATCTTCAAGCTGAGCAATTATATCCTGACCCGTCAGAAGACCAGCAACAGTTACACTTTCACCGAAAAATCTGTTTTTTATTTCAATTACGTTGATTTTTAAGTTATTATACCTTTTTTCTGCAAGAATTGCCAGCTCTTTTATAAGCGGATAAGCTGCCGCACCCGTTATTGCTGTAAGAGTGCGTGATTTTTCAAGCACAAAATTGCAATCTTCAAGCGCAGAATCAAACTCATCCTTGAGCAAGCGCCACATTCCGACACCGTTTTCAAGCTGAGGATAATCACCGTAATAATCAGCCTGAGGAATTTCTCTGCCTGCGCAAAGATAAAACTCATCCGCAGCAAAAGCGATTGTCTCACCCTTGAAATGTCTGAAATGAGCATTAAAATCATCAACCGCATCAATAACAGCCGAAGCCGTATCGGATTTGTACGTTTCAAGCTCATATAAATTTTCACGGTGCTTTGTAAGACCGACGGGCACACAAGCAATGCTCTGCACCGCAGGATAAAGCTTGCCAAGCTCGGAAAGGCTGAATTCAAGCTCTTTTCCGTCGTTTATGCCGGGACACAGAACAAGCTGTGTATTAAGCTTGATTCCGGCATCCGCCAAACGATTCAGATAACGCAGTGACGTGCCCGAATTCGGATTTTTCATCATCTGCACACGAAGCTCGGGATTCATCGTATGCACGGATACGTTAACGGGACTTATATGCATCTCTATAATGCGGTCTATATCCTTATCGGTAAGATTTGTGAGAGTTACGTAATTGCCGAAAAGAAAAGAAAGACGCGAATCGTCATCCTTGAAATAAAGGCTTTCTCGCATACCTTTGGGCATCTGATCGATAAAACAGAATATACATTTGTTTTTGCAGGAGCGGTGCTTATCCATAAGATACGTTTCAAAACCCAGACCAAGGTCATCATACTCGCCTTTTTTGATTTTCACGGTACGACGCTTGCCTTTATCCGTTTCAATTTCAAGCTTTAGTTTGCACGCGCTTGTGTAAAAACGGTAATCAAGCACATCGTTGATTTCGTGGGAGTTGACGGCAACAAGCGTGTCACCTGCAGATATTTTTTTGTAGCATACAGAATCTCTTTCAACATCTTTAATTTTAACCGACATACTTGTCACCTCCCGGTTTACATAATAGAAACTATATCTTTTAAATTATCAAAACAATAATCCGCATTACAGTCAAAGCCTTTATGAACAAGGACAGTCGTCATACCCGCTAATCTACCGCCAAGTATATCGGCAACGGGATTATCACCTATCATAACAAATTTTTCGCCGTAATAAAAGGATTTTGCCGTATCAAATATTTCTTTTCTCGGCTTATCATAACCTACTGCACCGGAGATAACCATTCTGTCAAAATACTTTGTGATTCCGAGAGCATCTGTTATCACTTTCAATTCAGGAAAGTTATTTGACAAAATAATGTTTGTGTGACCTTTTTCTTTTGCTTTTGTCAGCACAAAAACTGCGTCGTCAAACAACTTATAGTTTTCCGGCATCATTATAATTTCGCGTACTTTTTCGCTTGCTGATTTCGATTGAGCCTCAGAAACACCCAACGAAACAAAGCTCCTGTAAAAATGAGCTTTCATAAACTCCCACCATCTCTCGCCGACAAAATCGGTGAAATCCCGTTCGGGAGTATGCCAAGTAAAGCCGCTTGCGTTACACCGCCTTATATCCTGAAAAGTAACAGAATGCTCTGCAACGGTTTCGTTAAGCGCACGGAAAACACTGCTGCTCCACAAATGTTCGGAATAAGCAAGTGTGCCGTCAAAATCCCAACAAAATATGCTCATTTAATTCCTCATTCACAGATACATAAAATCTGAAACAGTTTTGCGTGATGATTTTTGTGCATTTCAAGGCGTAAGGACGAAGGAATACAAAGGTATTTCGAGTCCGAAACAACGCAGAAATACGCACATTGCACACGAAACAGTTTTGCGTGATGATTTTTGTGCATTTCAAGGCGTAAGGACGAAGGAATACAAAGGTATTTCGAGTCCGAAACAACGCAGAAATACGCAAAAATCATCCGCAAAAGCAAAGCAAAAGGCAGAGAGAAACCATAACTCCTCTCTGCCTTAAAGCCTAAAGCTTATGCCTCTGTTTCAACTACCTGTCTGCCATTGTAGTAACCACAATTAGCACACAGTCTGTGCGGTCTCTTGTACTCGCCGCACTTGGGGCACTTGACGAGCTCAGGTGCATTAAG
>JAZRRT010000024.1:0-4012 GCA_045650985.1 Acutalibacteraceae bacterium
AACACGGTGGAAGAAGCAATTCGGCATTTCGAACAAATACGCGGCTGGCGCGATGCGGACGAATGTATACAAGCCTGCTACGATAATATTGAAAAAATAAAAGCAAAAGCTGAGGAAGAGAGAAAGAACTCAATTTATTCAGTTGCCAAGGCTAAAATGGCTAACAATAATTCAAACACGGTGGAAGAAGCTATTCGGCTTTTCGAACAAATACGCGGCTGGCGCGATGCGGACGAATGTATACAAGCCTGCTACGATAATATTGAAAAAATAAAAGCAAAAGCCGAGGCAGACCGCATTGAGCGCGAGCGCAAGGCTGAGCTCAGAAAAATTGCTGCAGCAAAGAGAAAGAAGACATTCAAAAAAATTGCAGTAACTGTTTCAGCTGTTTCAGTTGCATTTATTGCGTTCATTATTGTTTTATTCAGCGTTATCATCCCTGCATCAAACTATAAAAAGGCAGTTGCCTTTGCCGAAAATGGTGATTACGACCGTGCAATTGCTATATTCGCAAAGCTTGGTGACTATAAAGATGCTGAAGATAAATTTTCGGAAACAACCTATCTTAAAGCAGTTGCCTTTGCCGAAGATGGTGATTATGCAGGTGCTGTCATTTGTTATGTTAAGGCAGGTAATTATAAAGATGCAAAAGAAAAAAGATATGAAATGTGGGATAAAATAGCTGTAAGAGAAACCGTTTCGGCAGGTAATCGTCACACA
The DNA here is from genome assembly GCA_045650985.1 of Acutalibacteraceae bacterium. Lineage (GTDB taxonomy): Bacteria > Bacillota > Clostridia > Oscillospirales > Acutalibacteraceae > UBA8612. The sequence continues at coordinate 721 of JAZRRT010000024.1, forward strand.
GTCGGTCTGAAGAGTGACGGCACGGTTGTTGCAACGAAATATGTAGGCGATAGTGATTTAGATTACGGTCAGTGCGACGTAAGTGACTGGACCGATATTGTTGCCGTTGCGGCAGGTAATGACCACACAGTCGGTCTGAAGAGTGACGGCACGGTTGTTGCTGTCGGTAGTAATTATGACGGTCGGTGCGACGTAAGTGACTGGACAGATATTGTTGCCGTTGCGGCAGGTGGTTATCACACAGTCGGTCTGAAGAGTGACGGCACGGTTGTTGCTGTCGGTTATAATGAGTACGGACAGTGCGACGTAAGTGACTGGACAGATATTGTTGCCGTTTCGGCAGGTTATTCTTACACAGTCGGTCTGAAGAGTGACGGCACGGTTGTTGCTACCGGTTATCGTGATAGTGACGTAAGTGACTGGACAGATATTGTTGCAATTTCGACAGGTAGTTCTCACACAGTCGGTCTGAAGAGTGACGGCACGGTTGTTGCAACAGAATATACAGGCGATAGTGAGTATTATGACGGTGAGTGCGACGTAAGCGGCTGGACGGATATTGTTGCCGTTTCGGCAGGTGATAATCACACAGTCGGTCTGAAGAGTGACGGCACGGTTGTTGCAGTCGGTGATAATTATTACGGTCAGTGCGAAGTAAACGGTTGGACAAACATAAAATTACCGCAATAAATCAGAACAACCCGCACATTGTGCGGGTTGTTTTTTGTGTTACAGGCTTTGCAATAAAAAAACGACACCTTCTTACCGTGTGCGGATGAAGGTGTCGTAATTTTTTTATTCTTCCGTAACTGCAGGCTTCTTCGGCTCAATCTTGCCGTAACGGCTTGCATTGGAAATGTCTGAGCGGGGTGCGCGCTGTGCCTGCTGGGGAGCAGACTGTGCGGAGCTGCTTCTGCCGCCTCTGTTGCCGCCACGGTTGCCGCCTCTGTTACCGCCGCGGTTGTAACGGCGTGAGTCGGGGCTTGTGGGCTTAACGCCTTCTGCAAGTGTGATAACAACCTTGCGCTCGCTGTCAGAGCCGACTGAGTGTGATTCAACACCCTCAATCTCCTGGATTGTTGTGTGGATAATTCTGCGCTCGTAGGGGTTCATCGGGTCGAGAACAGCGTTTCTGCCGTTGCGAAGAACCTTTGCTGCGTTGCGCTTTGCAAGCTCGCGGAGTGTTTCTGCGCGCTTCTCACGGTAGTTGCCGATGTTGACGGAAACACGCTTGTAGTTTTCTTTGCCCTTGTTCATATAAAGACGTACAAGGTACTGGATTGCGTCGAGAGTTTCGCCTCTGCGGCCGATTACTACGCCGTAGTTTTCGCCGCAGTCAAGCTCGATTGCAAGGCCCTCATCTTCTTCGCTGAAGGAGATTTCGCAGGATTCGATGCCGAGACCTTTGAGGATTGAGGTGATGTATGCCTTTGTGCCCTCAAATGCTTCGGGGTTTGCAACGGGCTTTCTTTCTTTTACAACGGGAGCTGCTGCAGGAGCCTTGGGAGCGGGAGCAGGCTTTGATGCCTTCTTTTCTCTTGCGGGCTTCTCTGCGGGTTTTTCAGCAGGCTTCTCGTCGGGGATTTCGTAAAATGCTTTAACCTTGGCAGGTGTTTCCTTGCCGAAAATGCCGAAAGCCTTTTTCTTGGGCTGTTCGACAACTGTAAACTGAACATCTGCTTCAAACGGTGCGTTAAGCTGAATCTTAGCGTTTTCGTAAGCTTCGTCAACCGTTTTGCCGATGCCGATTGCTTCTTTAATCAAGTTGTTGTACCACCTTAAGTGTTATTTTTTCTCGTCTTTCTTTTTCTCCGCTATAATTTTCTGGTTGTTTTCTTTTGAGCGGCGGTAAATGGTTTCTTCTACCATATTCTCTGCAATAACTTTATCGGGGCTGTAAATGTGACCGATTACAAGTGTCTGAATGAATGAATAGATGTTGTTGATAATCCAGTAAATACCGACAGCAGCGGGGAAGAGAGTGACCATGTATGCAGAGAAAAGGGGCATACCGAAGGTCATACAGCCCATCATAGCGTTGTTGGAAGCGCCGGGATTGTTGCGCTTCTGGCGCATCTGGCTGATAAGTGAAGTTGCTACTGACGTGATGAATGAGAGAACGGGAATAAGCAGAAGTAAGCTGGGATTCTTGAAGCTGGGCGCATCACCGAGGTTGAGACCGAAAATCTGGAACTGTGAAGTTGCAAAATTCTGTATTTCGTCAACAATGGTATCAAGGTTGTTGACAGCTGTTCCTTTTTCAATAAGATAATCTTTGATTGCGCCGATGTTGTTAACCATCTGAAGCTGAATCTGATAGTCGCTGACTTTTATTTCAAGGTCAGTTGCGATGGTTTTGAATGCCTCGGAAAACGTGTTGATAATCTTTTCATCAACATCAAGAATGTATTCCATCGGCTTATAAACCGCGCCGTAGAGACCGATAATGATCGGAAACTGAATGAGCAGGGGAAGGCAACCCTGATTCATGGGATTGAAGCCTTCGCGCTGATAAAGAGCCTGCTGCTCTTCCTGAATTTTCTGCTGAGCGTTCTTGTCGCCCTTATATCTCTCTTGGATTCTGCGGATTTTAGGCTGAAGTCTTGCCTGCTTAGCTGTGCTTTTCTGCTGCTTGATTGCACTGGGAAGCAGAATGATTTTGAAAACAAGTGCAAAAAGTGCAATAGCAACAAAGTAAGTGCCGGTATCAAGGAAAAGTTCAACAAAACTGTAAAACAGACCGAGCAGCAATCCGAACGGTTCAGCAAGTATGTTTCTTAAAGCTTCCATTAATCGTCCTCCGTGTGGTTTTTCTTCGGGGGTACCGGATCGTACCCGCCGGGGAACAAAACATTGCACCTCAAAAGCCGGCGTATTGCCAGCAGACTGCCAAAAAACAAACCGTGTATCTCCAATGCCTGCATCGCGTATTCGGAGCAGGTAGGATAGTAACGACACATCGGCGGCGTATGCGGCGAAATTTTTTCGCGGTAAAAGCGTATTAACCGCAACAGAACTTTTTTCATCAGTGTATAACACCCGCCTGCTTCAAGTGGTTGGAAATAATCGCTTCAAGCTGAGTGCTTTTGAGGTATTTTGTTTTGCTTCTTGCGACAAAAACGATGTCCCAGCTGCCCTCTGCCTCAGGCAGTACGGTGCGGAACGGCGCCCTTATCACTCTGCGGGAGCGGTTGCGTTCAACTGCGTTGCCGATCTTCTTACTTGTTGTAATTCCGACACGACAAATTCCCGCACGGGTTTTTGCTACGTAAGTAACCAGTGCAGGATTTGA
>JAZRRT010000025.1:0-10277 GCA_045650985.1 Acutalibacteraceae bacterium
ATTGAGGACAGCGGCGCAGGCGCTTGCTCGGTTCGTCTTGCAGGCTACACCACAATCGGTATCGCAGGCGGCAATATCGAATCCAGCGGTACAAAGGCTGTATGCTCACACTTCTGCAACAACTTTGAAGAGATTATGAAAATTATTAAAGGGTAAGGTGAATACATAATGGAAAACAAAGAACAGCTCCAGTGTCACTTTATATCAAACACACACTGGGACAGAGAGTGGCGTTTCTCAGCACGCCGCACACAGTATATGCTCGGCTATATGCTCGATATGCTGCTTGACATTCTTGAGAAGTACCCCGATTACAGACATTTCCACCTCGACTCACAGACAATGCCCATTCAGGACTATCTTGAGGTTTATCCCGAAAAGAAGGAAAAGCTTCAGAAGTACATTCAGGAGGGCAGAATTGCCGTCGGCCCGTGGTTCTGTCTTCCCGACGAGTTTACAGTCGGCAGCGAAGCACTTGTCCGCAACCTTCTCCTCGGCCACAAGATAGGCAAGGAAATGGGCGGCATCAGCAAAACAGGCTATTCCCCCTTCGGCTGGGGTCAGATTTCACAGCTTCCCCAGATTTACTCAGGCTTCGGCATCCACTTTGCTTCATTTTACAGAGGCATCAACGAATACAAAGCTCCCAACTCCGAATTCTTCTGGGAGAGCCCTGACGGCACACGCATCTATGCTTCCCGTCTTGCAAAGCGCCCCCGTTACAACATCTGGTACGTTGTTCAGCGTCCCGTATATTTCAACCAGGCAGACGAGAACAACCGTGATATGCTCTGGAATGACAACAACGGCGTATTCAAGCTCATCGACCGCGATTGGAAGCTCGATTACCAGTACACACATCCCTTCTACGAGTATCACGACGAAAACGTCAAGGCAAGAGCAGAGCAGGCTGTCAAAGAGCAGGATAAAGACTGGACAACTCAGCACCGCTTCTGGTCTGCAGGACACGATTCATCCTGCCCCGATGCACGTGAGGTTCAGCTTATCAAAGACCTTGACGCAGCACTTCCCGATGCAGACGTATTCCACAGCACACTTCGCGAGATGGAGCAGGGCATTATTGACAACTTCAAGCCCGACTCACCCGTACTCCGCGGCGAGATGCGCGACCCCTACACCAAGGGCAGCGTAAGCGAGCTTTGCGGCTGGATTCTTTCCGCCCGTACATACATCAAGCAGGAGAACTTTGACACAGAGAGAAGACTCATCAACTACGCTGAGCCGATGGCTGTTTTCGCTTCTCTTTCAGGTGCTCCCTATCCGCAGAATTTCATCGACCTTTCATACAACTACCTTCTTCAGAACCACGGTCACGACAGCATCGGTGCTTGCGGACGTGACGTAGTATACGAGGACGTTATGTCCCGTTACAGACAGTCCAGAGAGCTTTCAATGTGCGTATTCGAGCGTGCATTTATGGACATCGCAGGCGACATCGATCTCAAGTCCTTCAGCCGTGACGACGTTGCTGTTGTCCTCTTCAACCCCGCTCCCTTCAAGAGAACGGAAACAGTTAACTTCAGAGTTGAAATTCCCGCAGAGTGGAAGGCTGACAGCTTCGAAATTCTCGACACAGACGGCGAGAAGGTCAAGTACCAGGTTATTTCAACCAACAAGGCAAACGCACAGATTATCCAGAACCCCAACGACACGGAAAACGTTCTTCACACAGAGCAGTACCTTATCGCTGCTGAAGTCAAGAACGTACCTGCAATGGGTTACAAGACACTCAAAATCCGTCCGCTCTACAACGTTCGTGCAACAACACCCGTAACACTTGTTAAGACAACACAGGTTATGGAGAACGAATACCTCAAGGTTTCATTCAACCACAACGGTACGTTCAACGTTATTGAAAAAGACAGCGGCAAGGAATTCAAAAACCTCGGCTACTTCAAGGACAGCGGCGAAATCGGCAACCCGTGGCAGCAAGATGCACCCAAGTGTGACGAAACCTTCACAACACTTGGCGAGCAGGCAACCGTCACTCTCCTTCGCGAGGGCGAATTTGAAACAACCTACAAGATTACAATGCGTTGGGAGCTTCCCGAAAAGAGAGCTTTCGACGAAAAGTCCAGAAGCGAGCACAAGCTTCCCGTTGATATTGAGAGCCTTGTAACTCTCCGCAAGGGCGCAAAGTTTGTTGAGATTGAAACAACAATCAACAACCGTTGCGAGGACCATTACCTTCAGGTCGGTTTCCCGACAGGCATCAAGGCAGAGTATGCAGATTCACAGGGTCAGTTTGACGTTGTATCACGTCCGATTGCAAAGCCTGACTACTCACTCTACGATGAGCCTCCGATGACCGAGCACCCGATGAACTCATTCGTCAGCATTTCCGACGGCACAAACGGCGCCGCACTCCTCAACACAGGTCTCAAGGCTTATGAGGCTGCAGACGATGAGGAAGGCACGGTTTACCTTTCACTCATCCGTGCATATCCGCTTCGTATCTGTGTTACAAAGGATATGCAGAATTACAGCGATTGGGATAAGGGTTCACAGTGCATCGGCAAGAACACCTTCCGCTACGCATTTATGCCTCACAAGGGCAACTGGGAGGATGCAAACGTATGGCAGGAGAGCGAGCGTTTCAACCTCTACCTTACCGTTGGACAGATTGCCCCCACAGCACACGGCAAGAATCCGCTTGACCACTCCTTCCTTGAGCTTAAGGAAGAGAACCTCAACGTCAGCGCAATCAAGAGCAGCGAGGACGGCACAGGCTACGTTGTACGTCTGTTCAACCCCTCTGACAAGGCTGTCAAGAACGCAATCCGTCTCAACGGCGGCATAGCTCCGATTGAAAAGGCACAGTCACCCGTTGAGCGTCAGCAGGCTGAGTTTGAGCTTCCCGAATACTCAGGCAAGAAGTGGAAGGAAATCAAGCTCGTTACTCTCGAAGAGCTTGATGAAGCTCCGCTTACCGTTGATGCAGACGGATTTGCAGAGTTTGAAATCACAGGCAAGAAGATTCTTACAATCAAATTTATCGGCTGATAACAGCCGGTTCCGTCCCGGGCGAAGCGAAAAACGTTTTGCCCGGGTCTTTTTTTGTTGTAAATAAAAATAAAGTTTCTTTTCTATTGAAAAATCATCCTTTGGTGTGCTAATATCAAAATATAAGTCGAAAGGAGGGGTATGCGGCTGTGAAGAAACCGCGTTTTTTGCCCGCTGCGGCATCGGGCTGGCTTTACTTCTACGTTCATTTCGTAACCGAAGTTATCTGCTTCTACTGCCTCTCCCGTGAAACAGGCGACTCTGTTTACCTGTGGGTTTTTGCGCTGATTTACGATGCGCTTGCTTTTGTGCCGCAATCGGTAATAGGCTACCTCAATGACAAATTCCCCAAAATCAACTTCGGCATTATCGGAATATTGCTTATGGCTTTTGCGGGGCTTGATTTCGGCTTCGGCATTCTGCCCGGCAAATACACAGCGCTCGTCACACTGTGCCTTGGCAACGCGGCAGTACATATCAGCGGTGCCGAAACAACTCTTCGCATTTCACGCGGCAAGCTTTCGCCCTGTGCCGTATTCGTTTCGGGCGGCTCATTCGGAGTTATAAGCGGCAAGCTGCTCGCAACTACGTTTATTCCCTACTGGGCGGTGTCACTGCTTGTGCTGACCGCCGTGCCGTTCATTATACTTGCCGATATGTTCCGCAAAGAAGTGGCAGAAGAAAAAAGCAACGTCGGCAATTCTTCCTGCACGGGTTTCAACTACACCTCCGACAAGCTGCCTGCGATGCTTGTGCTGCTGCTTGCGGTTATGGTTATTGCCGTGCGCGGATATATGGGCTACGGAATCCCGACATCGTGGAACAAAACCGTTATCCAGAACGTTATGCTGTATTTTGCAATGGGCATAGGAAAAGCATCGGGCGGCATACTTGCAGATATTTTCGGTGTTAAACGTGTTGCTATGCTCAGTGCGGCGCTTGCGCTTCCGTTTTTGCTCTTTGGCGACAAGGTTATGGGCGTTTCGCTGGTTGGCGTTATGCTTTTCAGTATGACCATGTCGATTACGCTTGCGTTAATCGTCTCTGTTCTGCCCGATACACCCGGGCTTGCATTCGGCTTTACAACCATCGGTCTGTTCATCGGCACAGCGCCGATTTTCTTCTTCCGTTTCAACTCGGTTTTATCAAACTGCATTGTGATTTCAGTGCTCACCGTGCTGTGCCTTGTTGCAATGCAAATCATAATCAGAAAGGATGAAAAGAAAAATGCCTGATTTTCAGATTCTTGTTCATTCCTTCCTCCTTCACCGCACAAGCACCGAACTTACAGCTTTATCCGTTACCGTTGCGGTGATAGCGGCACTCAGCATCATCTTTGCCGCAAAAGAAATCAAAAAGAGGCGGAACGACGATGCTTAATGACCTGCCTTTTTATATGCTCAGAAGCCTTGTCTGCACGCTTGTTATCGAAATTATTCTGGCGATAATACTGCGTGTACGCAAGAAAAGCGACTTATTGATAATTGCACTTGCAAACGTTATGACAAACCCGCTTGTGGTTTCGCTCGGATTTTTATCCGGTTTTTTCTTCGGCACAAAGGTTCGCATAATATGTATGATTTTTCTGGAGCTTTTTGCCTTCGTGTCGGAAGCGGTTGTTTACAAATTTGCTCTCAACCAAAAAAAGCTCAACCCGTTTTTGCTTTCCCTGCTGCTGAATGCAGCGTCATATTTATCAGGCATTCTGATTAATCACATCTGACCGGGAGGTATTCAAACATGTTCAAAAAACTCATTTGCATCTCAATTGCGCTGATTCTTACCTGCTTATGCCCGCTTATGGCATCTGCAGATATGGGTGCACCGTATTTTGAGGAAATCACCTACACCATCGATAACTTTAACGGTATCGACGCATACTCTTACGACTGGGATATGGATTCCAGTCAGCCGATCATAACTTTTTACTGCACCATCCCATTCGGCACAACGATAACCATCACGGGTGAAGCAGTCTTCGGCGACACAGAATACGGATACATATATTACAGAAACGAACCGCTGTATGTAAAGCTGGCCGATATTCAGATGGGCAGTAACATCGTAAAACCCAAGGAAGAATATAAGCTTGACAGCACACAAACCGTTGTAGTTATCAACCCTGACGGCGTTGGTCTGCACGCAGGCCCTTCGTTTGCTTACGATAAGCTTGCCACCGTCCCCTACGGCACTGAGCTTGAATATCAGTACACAAGCGAAACGTGGGCATACGTAACGTACAACGGTACAACAGCCTGGATTTACTGCTATCAGTACGAAAAGCCCTACAACGTAGCCACGGTACTGGATAAATCAGAAAAGCTGATGGTTGTCGACAGCTCAACTTATCTCACAAAAACACCCGATACAAAATCCGAAACGGTTACCGGCGCTCTCCCCAAGGGCACAGTACTCAGCTACAAATACTATTTCCAATATCCGAAATCACGCTGCGCATTTGTTGAATACAACGGAACAAAGGGTTGGATAATAACCAAGGATTCATTCGCAGAAGGTACTGCATCCGAATCTGACGGCTATGTGGCTATTACCAATCCTAACGGCGTAAAGCTCTACTCAGAAGCCAAAACCTCAGGCGAAGTTATCGGAACAGTACCTTCCGATATCTTGCTTCCCATTGATTATGAGATGTGGAACGACTACGGTGACGGAAGCGAGCCGTTCATTTACTTATACGTTTCATACAACGGTGTAAAAGGTTGGATACGCTCTTATCAGAATGACACCGCCACAACTTACGGCTTTTTCAACGAATACACAATTGACGCAAGCAGCCTTCCCGTTTATTCGTCAACTAACGTAAACTCCGACGTTGTTTCCTACCTCTCCGCAGGCGAAACGGTTACCGTACTTATCCACACCACCTTCTTCGATGATTACAGCAACGAGAGCTGGGCGCTCATTTACAAAGATAACTGTTACGGTTGGGTTTATGAAAACGGCTCGGTAATGACCTATAAGAACGAAGCCAAAAACTTTAAGATTCCCAACTCTCCCATAACGATCGGCAAAAAAATCTCTGCAGATTTATTGGAAGAGGAAGTTGTAACAGAGCCGTCAACCGAAGACAGCACCGCACCCGGAATAATCGGCAACGAATCAACCGGTAAGGGCAAGGCTCTGTCTCCGCTTACAATACTCCTTATTTGCATCGGCGGCGCATCTGTACTGTTTATTACCGCTATTGTGCTGATTATCGTCATTGTAAAAGTCAGCAAAAATAAAAAGAAGAAAAATCAGGCGGCTCAGCAGATGAACGCTCCTGTGAATCCCGCAATGAATCAGCCTGTAAATCCCGCGATGAATCGTCCCGTAAATCCCGCGATGAATCGCCCCGTAAATCCCGCGATGAATCGCCCTGTAAATCCTGCGATGAATCAGCCTGTAAATCCCACGATGAATCAGCCTGTAAATCCCGCGATGAACCAGCCTGTAAATCCCGCGATGAACCAGCCCGTAAATCCCACGATGAACCAGCCTGAAAACAATCCGACAGACAACCTGAATTAAATTGACAGAACCTCCCTTGTGCGCAAGGGAGGTTCTTAATTTTAACACAACAATATAAAACGAGCGCCTGACAAATCAGACGCTCGCATTTTTTTATTTATCTTCTTGTTCGTTGAAAGCTGCAATTGCTTTTTCAATTACTTCAACAGCCTCACGTTCATCCATAACCTCGTCAACCGCTGTATCCTTCTTCTCAAGCGCTTTGTAAACTGCGAAGAAGTGGGACATTTCATCGTAAATGTGGCGGGGAAGGCTGAACACACTGCGATAACCGTTGTAGTTGGGGTCAGAGAAAGGAATTGCAATAATCTTTTCATCCGCCCTGCCATTGTCAAGCATCTTGATAACGCCGATAGGATAGCACCTGACAAGAGTCATCGGGTGAATCGGCTCAGCACAGACAACGACCACGTCAAGCGGATCTCCGTCATCAGCATAAGTGCGCGGAATAAAGCCGTAGTTTGCCGGGTAATGAGTTGATGTGTAAAGGATACGGTCAAGCGAGAGCAAGCCTGTTTCCTTATCAAGCTCATACTTGTTTTTACTGCCCTTGGGTATTTCAATAACTGCGACAAAATCCGTCGGCGTGATACGCTTAGGGTCTATATCATGGTGTATGTTGGATGTCATTATGAAACAGACCTTTCAGTTTAGATTGAATTATTCAGCTGTTGTTGCTTCCTCTGTTGATGCGGGCTCTGTAACCTGCTCATTCTTGATTGATGCGGGAACTACGGGTCTTGTAACTGTTTCGCCTTCTGCGTTTGTTGTTGCTTCGGGATCGTTCCAGTCAAGCTCGTAAACGTCGCTGCCGCCAACTGTGAATGTGAGGAGAGCTGTGCCCATTTCGCCGAAGATTTCGCCCTGACCTGTAACCTGAACCTCAACGTTGATGTTGCGGCGGAACTCGAGCTTTGTAACTTCGTCTGTCAATCTGTTGATTTCCATATAGATTGAGCACTCTGTATAAGTTGTCTTGTATGTGCCGTCGTATGTAAGGCTGTCTTCAAATGCCTTCATCTCATCAGCAATTTTCTTCTGATCGGGAATGTTGAAGATTTTGCCGAAGAGACCCTCGCCGCTCTTGGGGTTTTCCTCGTCTCTGAGAGTAATCTCAATCTTACGGACATCTTCATCAAGAACAACGCCGATTGTAACTTCTTCAGCTTTTTCAGGCTTGGACTCTTTAAGGTACTCTGAAATCTTTGCGTCAGCCTCGCTTGAAGCCTCTTCAAAGCGGCTCAGAGCCTCTTTGTTGATGTGGATAATGGGCTCGGATGTTTTTTCGTCAATTCTGATGTCGTCCATTGTGAGGAAAAGAGCAGAATCTGTATTCTTGTTGGGGATATAGTTGGAAATCGGGTCGCCGTAAGCAACTTCTGCACCGAGACCGTCGTTGAAGCCGTCCTTCATAAGCTTGACAACTGCGGGAAGACCTGCTGCAAAAGCGTCGTTACCTTCGCAAGCGAAATCCTTGGGGTCGTAGCTGCTTGAATATTTAAGTGATGCTTTGCCTGCCTTAAGCTTTTCCATAACAGCGTTGAAGTAAGCCAGAACTTCCTCATTCTCAAGCATCAGGGGTGTTGCGCTGGGGAGAGTGGTGGTTTCTTCCGGTTCTTCTTCTTTGAAAAGTGAGCAGGATGTAACGCCGAGGAATACACATGCTGTAAGAAGGAGAGCGATAACTTTGATAGCTGTAGATTTCATAATTAGTGAAAACTCCTTTCGGTTTATAACACTTTGAGGAATTATAACATATATTAGAAAAAATTTAAAGAGATTTTCTGAAAATTGTCAAAAATTTAATAAGCCCGCCGTGTCGAAAGACAGGCAGGCTTACTTTTATCAGATTCTTGCAACGCCTGAATCGCGTGCTGCCTGAGCAACGGCGGCGGCAACGGCATCCTTGACTCTGGGGTCGAATGCCTTGGGAAGAATATATTCCGCCGACAGCTCATCATCGGAGATAAGCGAAGCGAGCGCATTTGCGGCGGCAACCTTCATATCCTCGTTGATGTCGCTTGCGCGTACGTCAAGAGCACCGCGGAAGATACCCGGGAAAGCAAGAACGTTATTGACCTGGTTGGGGAAGTCGCTTCTGCCCGTGCATACAACTGCCGCACCTGCTTCTCTTGCAAGGTCAGGCATAATTTCGGGCGTGGGGTTAGCCATAGCCATAACAACGGGCTTGTCTGCCATTGTCTTAATCATATCGGGCGTAACAACGTTGGGAGCGGAAACGCCGACAAATACGTCTGCACCCTTGAGTGCATCGGCAAGTGTACCGCTGATTTTATCGTTGTTTGTGTAGTCAAGAATTTCGTGACGGGGCTCGTCAATATCATCCTTCGTGGCAATGATACCCTTCTTGTCACACATAATGATGTTCTTTACGCCCATCCACTTGAAGAGCTTGGAAATTGCAACACCTGCGGCACCTGCACCGTTGAATACAACGGTAACGTCCTTTATTTCCTTGCCGACAATTTTGAGCGCATTGATAAGTGCGGCTGAGCAAACAACCGCCGTACCGTGCTGGTCATCATGGAAAATCGGAATGTCGCATATTTCCTTGAGCTTGCGCTCAATCTCGAAACAGCGGGGAGCACCTATATCCTCAAGGTTGACGCCGCCGAAGCTGCCTGCAAGCAGGGCAACCGTTTTGACGATTTCGTCAACGTCCTTGGAGCGGATGCAAAGCGGGATTGCGTCAACTCCGCCAAACTCCTTGAAAAGCACGCACTTGCCTTCCATAACGGGCATACCTGCTTCGGGACCTATATCGCCCAGACCGAGAACGCCAGTACCGTCTGTGATAACGGCAACCGTGTTCCAGCGGCGTGTAAGCTCATAGCTCTTGTTTATATCCTTCTGAATTTCAAGGCAGGGCTGTGCAACGCCGGGTGTGTAAGCAAGCGAAAGCGATTCCTTATCCTGAACCTTTGCGCGTGCTGTAACCTCTACCTTACCCTTCCACTCATAGTGAAGGCGCAGTGATTCTTTTGCGTAATCCATTTTCCATCGTCCTTTTTATATAAAGTAATGAATTGATTTATCAATTCAAATCATGTTGCAACGCAACAAATCATGGCGGTTACGCCAAATCATGCGAAGCAAATCATTGTTATTTTATGATTTGCCTTACGGCATGATTTGATTTTGAAAAATCATGATTTGCAAAACTTTGTTTTGCATGATTTGTGTTTTGGCACATTAAAAATTTATTCTTCCCAGGGGAATTTATAGTCGAGCTTAAGGTCGTCACGAACCTTGTTGAACTCAGCCTGAACAGACTCATTAATCGGAACACCGCTGTCCTTACGGCTCTGCCAGATGTCCCACTCTTTTTCGCCTGCTGTGTAGATGCGCTCTGCACCGGGTGCCTTCTTGGAAGCACGTACGGAGCGGATGATGTCGCCTGACTTTTTACGGCAGAGGTCTTCACCGAGGAAGTGATCCGTATCGATAGCGATGAAGAAGTGACCGAGGTGGTAGGGACGGATATTGCCGTTTTCATCCTTACCGTCAAGAGCCTTACCGTACCAACCGTCCTGAAGAACAGCAGAGAGAAGCTCAACTACCATTGCGTAGCCGAAGCCCTTGTAACCGCCGAGGTCTTCGCCGATACCGCCGAGAGTTGTGAGAGCAGCCGTACCGTTACGGATCTTCTTGAGTGCAACACCTGCATCGCCCTCAACAGGGTTACCGTCGATATCAATAAC
>JAZRRT010000026.1:0-19738 GCA_045650985.1 Acutalibacteraceae bacterium
AGCTGAGCCGCCGGGATTACCGATTGCGCACACCGTGCTTCCTACCTTCAGCGCATCGGAGTCGCCGAATTCGGCAACCTTAAAGCCTGTTTTGCCGATACTCAGAATACCGACATCGGTGCGTGCATCGTAACCGACGAGAGTTGCATCATAGCGGTCACCGTTTTCAAACTGAATTACAATTTCCGTGTTGGAATCTGAAATAACGTGGGCACATGTGAGGACGTAAGTGCAGTTTGCCTTGGTATCCTCCATCATAATAATACCCGAACCCTCGGTATAAATGACGTTATCGCGGTATACGATAATCGCAACGTTGCTTTCGGCGACCTTCTCATATACCTGCTCTGCCGTAAGCACACCATCTCCGTAGGATGCATCATCTGAAGACGGCGTGTCTCCCGCCTGGAATGAAGGTGCATCAGGATTTATGACAGTTGCCGTGTCGCCTGTCGAATTACCGTTATCTTTTCTGAAAAGTGATACGGGAATTACAATTGCCGTCACCGCAACAATAACTGCGAGAATAATGAAGAATCCTCTTCTTCCGGACTTATTGGATTTTTGTATGCTGTTAGCAGGCACAGCACTCTGCTGCGGTGCAAATCCGTTGCCGTAAACAAGCGGGTTAGCGTTATGCTGTACGGACTCACCGGGTTGCACAGGTGCGACAGGCTGTGCAGGTGCGACAGGCTGTACCGGTGCAACAGGCTGAGCGGGTGCAACAGGCCGTGCAGGTGCGGCAGGCTGTGCAGGTGCGGCAGGCTGTGCAGGTGCGACAGGCTGTGCGGGTGCAACAGGCTGTGCGGGTGCAACAGGATGTACGGGTGCAACAGGCTGTACGGGTGCGACAGGCCGTGCAGGTGCGGCAGGCTGTGCAGGTGTGACAGATTCGCTTTCATTTGTCGGTGCGTTCTCCGCAGCTGACTTTTCTTCCGTCATACCATTGTCTTTATTAAGAAAATCGTCCATTTATTTCTCTCCTTTTTGCGTTTTGCAACACAATCATAAAACTCGTGTGTTAAATTCGCATTTCGCCAATCTTAACTAACTTTTAACACTTTGTGGCTTTTTTATTGCAAAATCTCATTTGCTCTTAGGCAAAGTAAACACAAATTCAGTATACAATCTCTCTTTGCTTTCAGCATATATCTTTCCGCTGTGAAGCTCCAATATGCTTTTTACTATATACAATCCGAGACCCGTGCTTTTCGCATCGGCACTGCGCGATTTATCGACTTTATAGAATCGCTCAAAAATACGCTCAATCTCATCGGGCGAAATTCCTGCACCGCTGTTTATGATATGCGTTTCTGTGCAATCTTCTTTTTCCTCTATGAAAACACGTATATATCCGTTTTCGGGAGTAAACTTAACCGCATTGTCCACAAGATTATATACAACCTGACCGAGAAGGTCACGGTCAGCCCTGACGACGTGGCGGCTGAGCGAATCGAGACCTCTGATTTCTATTTTTGCATCGCTTATTTTTTTCTCAAGCATCAGGAAGGTGTTGAGCACCATTGCGGACAGGTCAACATCATCGAAATTAAGGTCAAGCTGACCTGCTTCAATCTTCGAAAGGTTGAGCATTGAAACAACGATACGCGACAGTCGCTTGACTTCCTCCGAAACTATCTTGAGATAATGCTCCTGCTGTTGCGGCGGAATCGTCTGGTCAAGTATTCCGTCGATAAAACCGCCTATGGTTGTCATAGGGGTTTTGAGCTCGTGAGAAACGTTGGCAACGAAACTGCGTCGGGAAGATTCGAGCTGAGCAAGACTGCTCGCCATAGAGTTGAACGAAACGGCAAGCTTACCTATTTCATCGTTTCTGTCGAGGTTTACTCGGGGCGTAAAATCACCCGAAGCATAACTTGTCGTAACATCAGCCATCTGCTTGATCGGCTTTGTAATGGTGTGAGATGCAAAATAAATTGCGAGCACGGCAAACAACATTACGACGAACAGCGAAATCATAAGAATCTGGACAATCGGTATAACGAAATCCATAATCGCACCCGTAACAGGTGCAACCGCAAAAACGAGCGCAACCGTACGACCCGAAACCTGAACAGGTTCGCCGACAATATACTGCGCTTCCTCAAACTGACCGCCGAGGTTACTGACAGTTGAGTAAGACGATATGACGGCGGTATTGAGAATATCGGACGTTATAACAAGATTGTCGTGGTAGTCGCAGGCATCTGCAACCACATAACCGTCAACAAGGTAGTCACGGCACATGATTATGTGACCCGTAGTGTCACAAAGGAACACGTCAGCCTCGATTGAGGTTGATATAAGTGAGAGTGATGAGCCGAGTGCGGCAATCGAATCACCTTCGCCGAACATTGATATATAGTCGCCTGAGAGCAAGTCGGAAGCGGATTGCGCAACATTGTGAACGTTCTCCGTAAGCAGCTCTGCCTTCTGTCTGTACCAATAGTTACCGGAGAAAACAACAAGAGCAAAACTCAGCAACAGAAAGCAAGCGAAGATGATAGCAGTCATCATAAGAGAAAATCGCGTACGAAGCGACATACCCGAAAGTCTGCGCTTTAATCTTCTGATTTTTCTTTTCACGGTGTTATTCACCCCCAGCGGCACGGTTGTTTCGGATTAGTCTTTTGTTTCAAACTTGTAGCCTACGCCCCAGACGGTGCGAAGCTCCCACTTATCGGAAATACCCTCCAGCTTTTCACGAAGACGCTTGACGTGAACGTCAACCGTACGCGAATCACCGTAATAATCGAAGCCCCATACTTCGTCAAGAAGCTGGTCGCGCGTGTAGACTCTGTTGGGGTTGCTTGCGAGGTGATAAATAAGCTCCATTTCTTTAGGCGGAGTATCAATCTGAACACCGTTTACACGAAGCTCATAATTTGTAAGGTTGATGAGAAGTCTGTCGTACTGTACCTCCTGAATGGCGGCAACCGGAGCAACCGTGTTGGCACGGCGGAGAACAGCTTTTATTCTTGCGACAACTTCCTTTGTGTCGAAGGGTTTGACGATGTAATCGTCAGCACCAAGCTCAAGGCCGAGAACCTTGTCGAAGGTTTCGCCCTTTGCGGTGAGCATAATGATAGGCTTATCGGAGGTCTTGCGGATTTCACGGCAGACCTGCCAGCCGTCGAGCTTGGGCAGCATTATGTCGAGCAGCATCAGATCGGGCTGCTGCTCACGGAATAATTTGACAGCGCTTGCGCCGTCGTTTGCGATGATTACACTGAAGCCCTCTTTTTCGATATAGAGTCTGAGAAGCTCGCAGATATTGATGTCATCATCAACAATAAGGATTTTTTCAAGTGCCATTTTGTTTACTCTCCCCGGTTAGTCATTTTCGCGTATACAGTGTAATTATAACACATTTTTTGCAAATGTGAAGTATGTTGAAAAAAATATTTATTGTTTTTTAAAGTTGGTTGACGAATAGAAATTTATTTGATATTATATATAATAATTATTTATTAGTCGAAGTGCGTCCGCAACGCACCGACAAACGAAAGGCGGATTTCAAGATGGCAAAAGCAAAAGACAAGCTCTCACTCAGAATCTGGCTCAATCTGATTCTTTTC
Source organism: Acutalibacteraceae bacterium (assembly GCA_045650985.1). Taxonomy (GTDB): domain Bacteria; phylum Bacillota; class Clostridia; order Oscillospirales; family Acutalibacteraceae; genus UBA8612. The sequence goes on from JAZRRT010000026.1 coordinate 3,579, forward strand.
GGATTTATGGGTCAGGTTGCCTGGGCGGTAGAAAACAACTTTTTCAACCTCTACCTTTTCGACGAAGCAGGCGGCTCAATGGAACACACCTCAATGATGGTTACCGCAAGCTCCATTGTAGCAGTTCTTACAACGCTGTTTATGGGCAGCCTGAGTGATAAGATAAACAAACGAAAAATCTTCATCTGTGCAGGTTACATTATATGGGGCTTTACGGTTATGGTATTCGCCTTCCTTCACCCCAATTATATTTCCCGCATTATGGGCACAACGCCTGCCGGCGCAATCACCACAACGGTCATACTCATAATCATTATGGACTGCATTATGACCTTTATGGGTTCAACAAGTAACGACGCCGCTTTCAACGCATGGATAACAGACGTTACATCCGTTTCCAACAGAGCAAAAACAGAAACCGTGCTTGCAGTTCTCCCCGTAGTTGCACTCGTTGCCGTTACCGGTGCATTCGGTGCTCTTTCAAGCAAATTCGGTTATCCTGCATGCTTCATCGGCCTCGGTCTCATCGTTACAATCTGCGGTGTTATCGGCATCTTCTCCATCAAAGAATCCAGAACGGGCGTCAAAACAACCGCAGGCTTCTTTGAAACTCTTATTTTCGGTTTCAGACCGTCCGTTATCAAGAACAACAAAAAGCTTTACCTCTCGCTTGTATCAATGGGCATTTTCGCCGTTGCAAGTCAGGTTTTCTTCCCCTACCTCTTTATCTATGTTGAGCACTGTGTCAATATGGACACTCTTAAAACCACACTCACACCCGGCGTTATCGTGCTTGCCGTTGTGGTGGTTATAGCAGTTATTGCAACACTTGTTTCATTCATCATCCTCAGCGACAGAAAAGGCAAAGCACCCTTCCTCTTCCCCTCTGCCGTACTCTTTATTGAGGGACTTATTCTCGTGTTCGTTGCAGGTGACAACATCGTATGGTTTGCTCTTTCAGCACTCGTCGCTCTTGCAGGCTACGGTCTTCTTATGATTATGCTCGGTGCGGCAATCCGTGACTTCACACCCGAAGACAAGGCAGGCCAGCTTCAGGGCATCCGTATGATATTCTCCGTTCTTCTGCCCATGACAATCGGACCTGCTGTTGCAGTTGCAATAACAAACAAGTTCGCTACCGCCACATATTTGAACGAATTTGAAATTGAGGTCAACGTTCCTGCACCCCACATTTTCCTTGCGGCAGCCGCAATTGCCGTCATCATCTTCGTTCCGCTCTTTTTCCTCAGCAAAGACCTCAAGAAAGAAGAGAAATAATCACGTTCCCGAAAGGATGGTTCGGTTTATGAAAAAACTTATCAGCGTCGTGCTTTGCCTTGCAATGCTGTGCGGCATTGCCGTCATCCCATCTCATGCCACTTCGGACGAGCCCGAATGGGACGGTGACCCCGTTATTTTCATTCAGGGCTTCACAGGCTCACCGCTTATAAAGGACAAGGGACTCGAGACCGAGGAGACGATTCTCGGCCCGGAGGGCGAATTCAACATCACCAAAATACTCGCATCCCTGCCTTCCATTCTTATCGGCATAGCAATTTTCACACTCAACGGCAACAGCTCTATGCTTTCGGCAGGTTTCGGCGACCTTGCAAGCGACAAGCTTGATAAGCTCTCCTGCCTTGCAGACGGCTCATCAAAATACGATATTTCCACCTACCCTCACTTCGCCGAGGAAGCTTCAGCCGCTTCACTCGTTGCAAACGGCAAAGAGGCATATATCCCCGAGGTTGCAATCACCGACGAAATCAGAAAAACAGTTCCCGACGAATACTTCTTTGTTTTCAACTCCGATTGGAGAATGGGACAGATTGACAACTCCGAGCGTCTTGATTGGTTTATCGGCGAAGTTCTTCGCGTAACGGGTAAGGACAAAGTAGATATTTATGCGCTCAGCCACGGCGGTCAGGCCGCCGCAACATACCTTTACTACCACGGCACGGAAAACGAAGTTGACAACGTTGTGCTCAACGTACCCGCAATCTGCGGCACAAGCATTGTCCGCGGTCTTCTCGGCGACGGCGCGGCAAACTTCAATATGGATGAGCTCAGCCGTTTCCTCTCCGTTATGCTCCGCACCGAGACAGACCTGAGAGTTGTCGGCAAAATTCTGCCGGGCGATTTCCTCAACCGACTTCTCAAGGTAGTATTTGTTGATGTATTCCAGCCCTATGCACTCGGCTTCGGCAGTATCTGGGACTTTATGGACATTGAAACCTACACGGACTATAAAGTCAAATACCTCGACCCGACCGAAAACGCAGGTTTAATAGAAAAAGCCGATAAAATGCATTATGAATGTATGGCTAATATCGGCGAAGGACTCAGAGCAGCACGCGAGAGCGGTGTCAAGGTCAGCATAATGGCTAACTACGGCACGCGCCTCGGCTCGGGCGAAGCAATAGATGCCGACTTTGTTATCGACACAAAGAGCACCTCGGGCGCAAACTGTGCAACCTTCGGCGAGCAGTTTGCCGAAAGCTATACTCCCGTCGGCACAGCCTGCGACAACAGCGAACACAACCACGTTTCACCTGACCGCACGGTTGACGCATCCTGCGCATATCTGCCCGAGCACACCTGGTTTGTCAAGGGGCAGTATCACGGTCAGGCGGCATACGACACTTACACGCTGGATTTGCTTATAAAGCTCCTTCTTACGGATGAGCTTGACAACATTTATTCCGACCCCGACTATCCGCAGTTTGAAATTGCGCAGTGCCCTGTTGACGCAATCTACGCAAAATTCACAAACGAAATATCGGGAAGATTCAACGATGAAAGCGACAAGCTTCTCGTACGCAACCTTTCGGAAGAATATTCACTTGTTATCCGCAACATCTCCGCAGACGGCTGCAGCTTTGACTGCGAAAGCAAGACAGTTATTGCACCCGGCGAAGAAATAATTATCCCCTTCGAAAACATTGCGGGCAACGATTATATACGCATTGACATCACATACGCACGTCAGGGTGAAATCCTCACCCCTGAATTTGAAAAGGCAATTTATTTTTCAGCCGCATAACAATCGCGCACCCTAAAGGAGCATCAGGCAAATGAAAAAATTTATCAGCATATTGCTTTCCGTCGTTACGGTTTTCTGTTCAACGTCAATCGGAATAAACGCAGAAGACAAAAGGAGACGTTCACCATCTTTCGAGTGGGACGGACATCCGCTCATATTTATCCAGGGATATTCCGGACCTACGCTTATCAGAGACAGAGGTCTTGAAACCGAAGAACAGGTGTGGGCACTTCAGCCCTCGGACGTTGTTGAAATGGTTGTGCCTAACCTCGTCGACATAGTTTCAAGCGTTATCGATTACGCTGAAGGCGACACGCAGCCGTTTGTTGACTGTTTCAGAGATATAACGGCAGAGCTTTTTGACAACATCTCGATGAATCCCGACGGTACATCGAAATACAACATAACATCTTATCCGCAGTATGTTACGGAAGCCTCCGTTGAGTACATAAACACGGAGAAAAACGGAGACTATCTGCCTCTGACCGAGGGTGAATTTATCGAAGACCTCAGCCTGACGATTCCGGAAAGTCAGATTTTCATTTTCAACACTGACTGGCGAAGAAGCCAGATTGTAAACTGCGAGCATCTTGACGATTTTATCGATGAAGTTCTCGCCTATACAGGCAGTGATAAGGTTGACATTTACGGTATGAGTCACGGCGGTCAGCTTACGGCAACCTACCTCTACTATCACGGCACGGAGGGTAAGGTTGACAACGCCGTTATGAACTCGCCCGCAATCGGCGGCACAAGCCTTGTAATGGAGCTTCTCGGAAGCGAACCGATAGAATTCAACCTGTCTGAGCTTGCACGTTTCGGTGCGATTATGCTCCATATGGAAATCGACCTTCGCTGGCTTGCAGAAATGCTTCCTGCCGATTTTCTCAACAGCCTTCTCAAATCTGCGTTCAACGAGGTGCTTCTGCCCTACGCGGTCAACTTCGGCAGCATCTGGGATCTTATGGATACGGAATCGTACACAAAGCTCCGCGACGTCTACCTTGATCCCGTAAAGAATGCCGACATTATCGCAAGAGCCGACAAGATGCACTATGAATGTATGCGCAATATGAGCGAAGGCCTCAAACGCGCTCAGGCAGCAGGCGTCAACGTCAGCATCCTTGCAAACTACGGCACACATCTCGGAACGGGAGAAAACATTGACTCTGACTTTATCATCGACACAGTTAACACCTCGGGCGCATACGTCGTGCCCTGCGGCAAGCTTCTGCCTGACGATTACGCACAGCGTAACACGACTTGCACAGACCCGACTCACAACCACATTTCTCCCACACGCACACTTGATGCTTCCACCTGCTTCCTGCCCGAAAACACGTGGTTCAACTATGAGCAGTATCACACGCAGACGTGGTGGGACAAATACACAAGAAACCTTCTGCTTGAACTCGTTCTTACGGACAACATAAAAGACGTCCACTCCGACGAACGATTCCCGCAGTTTGAAATAGCTCAGGCTCCGCCCGATGGTGTATACGTTAAGTTCACAAACGAATCCTCAGGATTCTACAACAGCTCAAGCGATACGCTTGTAATCCGAAATCTGGCGGGCAGCCCCATTGTTATCGAAGCGGTAACCATCAACGGTGTGCCGTACGATATAGGTAAAAAGATAAAACTCAAGAAGGGTGAAGAAACCGAAATCAAGTTCAAACCCGATGACGGCATCGTAACCGTAAAGACAGAATACGTCATCAAGGGATTTGTGAGCTCCGGACTCTATGAGAGAACACTTTACTTCTCGCCCGTAAAAAGCTGAAAACACAATCCTTACTAAATAAGCTGGTGAAACATATATGACCGCTCCGTCAAAGAAAAAGCGAATAATAATTGCCGTTGTGTGCATTGCCGTAACTCTTGCCACAGCAACAGCCCTGATTATCAGACACATTCTGTCCGATGACGTAACAACGCTTGCTGACGCAGGAATAACGGACTCCGAACAGGTAACGCTCATCGCCCACCGCGGAATGAATGTATTTGCACCCGAAAACACAATTGAAGCGGCACAAAAGGCTGCCGAATTCGGCTACAAGCAGGTCGAGTTTGATATACGTATGACCAAAGACGGCGTATGGGTGCTGATGCACGACGAGAATATCAGGCGCACAACTAACGGCAAAGGCAAAGTAAGCGAGCTCAAATACAAACAGCTTTTTGATTACCGGATTGTTGACAATGCCGATGCGGATGACAACGTGGTAATCCCCACCTTTTACGAGATGCTTGAACAATGCAACATGCTCGGAATCCATCCCGTAATTGAAATCAAACAGGACGGAACGGATTTTATCGAACCGCTTATTCGCAGCACGGGTTACAGAATAAACTCATGCACAATAATTGCTTTTGACCGTGAACAGGTTGAAGCAATATCAGATATTCTTTCCACGGGCAACTATGTTCTCACTCACTCCAACACAAAGCTCTATTGGCTTACAAACGACCTGAGTGACGAAACGCTTGCCACGGCAAAGGAAAACACAAAAATCGGTGTTTCATTCGACGGCAACAAAGCCGGAACGGAAGAAGAAATCAAAAAATTCACGGATGCGGGAATAGAGCTTGCAACGTGGACAATAGACAAGCCCGACAGACTTGCCGAACTCTATGCTCTCGGCATAAGAACATTCACAACAAACAGCATCACTCCTCACGGAATACCCGAGGAGCCCGCAAGCGAGGTAACCTCGAATGACAGAAAAAAATAAACTGCTCGGCAGCAAATGCCGCAACTGCGGCATCGAGCTGATAATGAATGACCAACCTGCAGACACGTTCTGCCGTTTCTGCGGTGCGCCCGCACTTGCGCCGCAAAGCTTCGAAAGCGGGTCGGCACCCGAGCTGATAATTCCGTTTGGGATTGACAAGATGCACGCCCAGCAGATTTTTCTTCAACATCTCTCAAAGCGTCCGCTAGCCTCATCCGTATTTACGCAAAAGGCAAAAAGCGGAAACTTTGCCGCACTTTACGTGCCGGTCTGCCTTGCTGACGTCAGTATGCAAACTGCCGTCAACACCTCAGACGATTACGGCAACAAAAAAACGGAGCATATAACCTCGTCTGCAAAAAATATGCTCGCATCGATAAGCCGCACCGCAAACGATTATTTTTTGCGAGACCTCGGCCCGTTCAATTTCGACGGTGCCGTTGCTTACGGCAGCGAGCACGCAGATATACCCTATGAAAGAATGCAATCAATAAGCGAAGAGGAAATTCTTGCCCGTCCGATTGATGAGCTTGAAACCTCATGTGTAAAAGCGGCAACCGATTTGTTCGGTCAGCAAGAGAACGAAAGACACGTTGTAAACTGCAAAGCAACAGGCACGTCATTCAGCTGCAAAAAAATTCTGGTGCCCGTATGGGTGCTCAACTTCAATGACAGAGGTTACACCCACCAGATATTTCTCAACGGTCAGAGCGGAAAAATTATCGGTGAGCCGCCGATAAGCGGCAGACGCGCCGCGGCAATCTTCGGCATCATCACAGTCGCCTGCACTGTTCTGGGCGAAATAATATGGATGGCGGTGAACCGTTTATGACAAAAAGGATTTTGGCAACAGCCGCCGCAACAGCGCTTTTGTTTATGCTCTGCTTTACAGCCTTTGCCGCTGATACCGACGATGAAAGCGGCATTGAATATTACGAAGAATACGACAACTACGATGAGTTTCAACAGGATTACTACGACAGCGTCGTTTTTACCGAAGAGCTTGAAGAGTTGCCGTGGTACGAACGCTTTTCGCTGATACCGCCTGCGGCAGGTATTCTGGCAGGTGCGGTAACTGTTCTTGTGCTCGGTTTCAGGCACAAGGCGGCAGGCAAACACTCCGTTGAGCGTGCATACGCATACACACCGGAAATAAGCCACCGCAAAAGCACTCCCGAAAACGAAAACACACTTTGAAAGGTAACATAGAAATGACAAACAACGAAAAACTCGCACAGCTTTTATTTCCGCACATCACAAAAACTCCCGAGGATTACGAAGCAATCTATCCGCCGAGAGACTTGCCGGAGGGCGCAAGGGTAACGCGTTTCGCACCCAGCCCCACAGGCTACCTCCACATGGGCGGTTTCTTCGGTGCGCTTGTAGACATCCTTACCGCAAAAGCTTCAGGCGGCATTTCATACCTCAGAATAGAGGACACCGACAAGAAGCGTGAGGTTGAGGACGGTGTTTCCGCAATCGTCAAGGGCTTTGATTACTTTGGCACACAGTTTGATGAAGGTGTAACCGGTTTCGGCACGGAAAAGGGTGCATACGGACCGTACACGCAGAGCCAGCGCGCTGAAATATATCAGACAGTTGCAAAGAGCCTTGTAGAAAAAGGTCTGGCTTACCCCTGTTTCTGCACGGCAGACGAGCTCACCGCTCTGCGCGAAAAGCAGGAAAGCGACGGTGCACTCATCAAGGGCTACTTCGGAAAGTATGCCAAGTGCCGTGAGCTCAGCTTTGAGGAGCAGGAAAGACGTATCAACGCAGGCGAAAGCTATGTGCTCCGACTTCGCTCAATGGGCAACGAGGACAAGCGCATCGCTTTTGACGACGTTATCAAGGGCAAGATTGAAATGCCCGAAAACACAATTGACGAGGTTCTCCTCAAGTCTGACGGTATACCGACTTACCACTTCGCTCACGCCTGTGACGACCACTTTATGAGAACAACTCACGTTATACGCGGTGAAGAGTGGATTTCTTCCGTACCGAAACACATAGAACTTTTCAGAGCCTGCGGCTACAAGCTGCCCAAGTACGCACACACACCTCAGGTTCTCAAGATAGACGAAGAAACGGGCGACAAACGAAAGCTCTCCAAGCGTAAGGACCCCGAAGCTGCCGTAGGCTATTTTGTCGAGGAAGGCTTCCCCAAAGAGAGCGTGCTCGAATATCTTCTTACACTCATCAACTCAAACTTTGAGGATTGGCGCAGAGCAAACCCGAGAGAAGACATCTCAAAATTCCCCTTCAACCTCAAGAAGATGAGCATCAGCGGTTGTCTTTTTGACCTTATCAAGCTCAACGACGTCAGCAAAAACGTTATCTCGGTTATGAGCGCCGCTCAGGTATATGAAAACGTTGCCAAATGGTCTGCCGAGTTTGATCCGCAGTTCAACGCAGTCTTCACAGCTGACCCTGACTTCTCAACGGCTGTGCTCAACATAGACCGCGAAGGTCCCAAACCCCGCAAGGATATTGCAAAGTGGAGTGAAGTCAAGGCTTTTGTCAGCTACTTCTACAACGAGCTTTATACTGCCGACGTAAAATTTGACGAAAAGCTGTCGGCTGACGATATAAAGGCTATACTTACCGCGTACCTCGCCCTGTACGATTCCGCAGAGGATAAGGACACGGGGTTTGCAAAGATAAAGGATATGTGCGAGCCGCTCGGCTTCACACCCAACGTCAAAGAGTATAAAAAGAACCCCGAAGCATACAAAGGTCACGTCGGTGACGTTTCGGGAGTTATACGTATGGCGGTAACCTCACGTTCAAACACACCCGACCTGTGCGCAATTATGAAGCTGCTCGGCAAGGATGAGGTAACAGCCAGAATAAACAACGCTATTTCAACGCTTTAATTCACGGAGGTAAACTACAATGGAAGAAGAAAGAGTATCAAATTTTATTCACGATTTTATCGATGAAGACTTGGCCGCAGGTGTCAACACCAGAGTTCAGACACGTTTCCCACCGGAACCCAACGGCTATCTGCATATCGGCCACGCAAAGGCTATCTGCATTGACTTCAGCACAGCCGAAAAATACGGCGGTATATGCAACCTTCGTCTTGACGATACAAACCCCTCAAAAGAGGACGTGGAATACGTCGACGCAATCAAGGAAGATATTGAATGGCTCGGTTTCAAGTGGAACGAGTGCCTTTACGCTTCCAGCTATTTCGATTTCATTTACGAATGCGCAATCAAGCTCATCAAAGACGGCAAAGCTTATGTCTGCGACCTCAACGCAGACGAGATTAGAGAATACCGCGGTACACTCACCGAGCCCGGCAAAAACAGCCCCTACCGTGATCGCTCCGTTGAGGAAAACCTTGACCTTTTTGAGCGTATGACAAACGGAGAATTTGCAAACGGCGAGCGTGTGCTCAGAGCAAAGATTGATATGGCTTCGCCCAATATCAATATGCGTGACCCCGTTATCTACCGTATTGCTCACGTCAGCCACCACCAGACAGGTGACAAGTGGTGCGTATATCCGATGTATGACTTTGCACATCCCCTTTCCGATGCAAGAGAAAAGGTAACATACTCACTCTGCTCACTTGAGTTTGAAAACCACAGACCGCTTTACAACTGGTTCCTTGAGCAGATTGGCTTTGCAGAGCCTCCCAGACAGATTGAGTTTGCACGTCTTAACGTAAACTACTGCCAGACAAGTAAGCGCAAGTGCCTTGAGCTTGTTGAAAAGGGCATTGTCAGCGGTTGGGACGACCCGAGAATGGTAACACTTTGCGGTATGCGCCGCAGAGGATACCCTGCAACCGCAGTACGTGAGTTTATCAACAGAGTCGGCGTTTCCAAGGCTTACAGCGTAGTTGATTACGGTCTGCTTGAGGCTTGCGTACGTGACGACCTCAACGCAAACGCACCCCGTGCAATGGCAGTACTTGACCCGCTCAAGGTCGTTATCGACAACTACCCCGAAGGACAGACGGAAGTTATCGAGGTTGAGGTCAACCCCGATAAACCCGAACTCGGCAAGCGTGAAGTAACTTTCTCACGCAACCTTTTTGTTGAGCGTGACGACTTTATGGTTGAACCCGTAAAGAAATATTTCCGTCTCTTCCCCGGCAACGAGGTAAGACTTAAAGGTGCATACTTTGTAACATGCACAGGCTATGAGGCAGACGATGACGGCAACGTAACCTGCCTGCACTGCACATACGACCCCGCAAGCAAGGGCGGTAACCCACCCGACGGCCGCAAGGTCAAGGGCACGCTCCACTGGGTAAGCGCTGACGACTGCATCGAGGCTGAAGTACGCCTTTATGACAGACTTTACAACGTTGAAACACCCGAAAGCGACGCTGACCTCAACCCTGATTCGCTCAAGATTCTCACAGGCTGTAAGATTGAGGGCGGTCTTAAAGGACTCAAAGCAGGCGACACATTCCAGTTTATGCGTCAGGGCTACTACTGCGTTGACAAGGATTCAACAGAGGATAACCTTGTCTTCAACCGCACGGTTGCACTCAACTCTTCCTGGAAATAAGAGAAAGCAGGTAAACATAATATGAAAATTCTTTACAGAGTGGTTGCCGCCCTTGCGGCACTGCTCACAATTCCGTCACTTTTCTTCATCAAGCTTATTCAGGTAACCGTCAAGCTTGGTTTCGTAGACGGATATTTTCACGATTCGTTTGCGCTCTATGACTTCTACAAATACGTAGCAGATAAAAAAATCGATCTCGATCAGGAATTTGCTCTTTCGGAAAACATTGCCAAAACGCTGGCACCGCTTAAAACCCCCGCCATCGTTACGCTTGTCTTCCTCTGCCTGATGCTTGTGATGATACTTGCCGTTTTCTTCTGCTCTGCTTTGACAAACGCACGCAAGGTCAACCTTGTACTTTCCGTTGTCGGCGTAATATCGGTAGTCGGACTTATGATTTCCTTCAGCCAGATGACAAACCTTATTGTTGACGGCACGGTAGGAATCGACGCTATCATAAACTCAATCTTTGCCGATTCGGAAACCACGATAGGCTCTATCGCGGCATTTTTTGGTGTCGGCGGACTCGTCAACATCATAGGTCAGCTTGAAGCACTGCGTCTGACTTCCGCAACCATAGTTGTTATGGTTATATTCATCTTCATCGCTATCTGGTCAGGTGCGTTCATTCTTCTCGACTGGGACGAAGCGAAAGCAAAGAAAATGGACAAACAGCTTCAGGGCAAGAACAAGAAAAAGAAACATAATTAAGAGGTGAAATCCTTGTCAGTACCCAAGGAAAATATACGAAATTTTTCAATCATAGCCCATATCGACCACGGCAAATCCACCCTTGCCGACAGACTGCTCGAGCTGACAGACTCCGTTGCAAAACGTGATATGACAGCTCAGCTTCTGGACAATATGGACCTTGAGCGTGAGCGAGGCATTACAATCAAGGCTCACGCGGTAAAGCTCAACTACGTTGCAAATGACGGTCAGGAATACGAGCTCAACCTCATCGACACACCCGGCCACCTCGACTTCAACTACGAGGTTTCGCGCTCACTCGCAGCGTGCGACGGTGCAGTTCTCATTGTCGACGCATCGCAGGGCATTGAGGCTCAGACGCTTGCCAACACCTACCTTGCGCTTGACCACGACCTTGAGCTTGTGCCCGTAATCAACAAAATCGACCTGCCTGCCGCCGACCCCGAAAGAGTTGCGGCAGAGGTTGAAGATATTATCGGACTCGACTGCTCCAACGCACCCAGAGTTTCCGCCAAGACAGGTGAAAACGTTGGGCAGGTGCTTGAGCGCATTGTGCAGGATATTCCCGCCCCCACGGCAAACGAAAACCTGCCGTTGCGTGCTCTCATATTCGACTCCATTTACGACAGCTACCGCGGCGTCATCGTATACGTGCGTGTTATGGACGGCAAAATCAAAGCCGGTGACACAATGAAAATGATGGCAACGGGCGCACAGTTTACCGTTGTTGAGGTTGGCTATATGCGTGCAACCTCACTTGAGCCGACAGCTGAACTTACCGCAGGCGAGGTAGGCTACATTACCGCATCAATCAAAACGGTAAGCGATGCGCGTGTAGGTGACACGGTTACCACAACGGAGAATCCTGCCGCTGAGCCGCTTCCGGGCTACCGTAAAGTTAATCCGATGGTATTCTGCGGTATCTATCCCGCAGACGGTGCGGATTACGAATCGTTGCGTGATGCGTTGCAGAAGCTGCAGCTTAACGATGCCGCTCTCTCATACGAGCCTGAAACTTCAGGCGCGCTCGGCTTCGGCTTCCGTTGCGGCTTCCTCGGTCTGCTCCACCTTGAAATTATTCAGGAGCGACTTGAGCGCGAATACAACCTCGACCTCGTTACAACGGTGCCGAGCGTTATCTACAAAATTCATCTTTCCGACGGCTCTGTTCTTGAAATTGACAACCCGACGAATTATCCCGACCCCGCAAACATAACCGCTTGTGAAGAGCCGATGACAAATGCCCACATCTACGCACCCAGCGAATACGTCGGTGCGATTATGGACCTTTGCCAGGACAGACGCGGCACGTTCAAGGATATGTCATATATCTCCAACGACCGTGTTGACATTCACTATGAGCTTCCGCTCAATGAAATTATTTACGATTTCTTTGACACGCTCAAATCGCGCACAAGAGGCTACGCATCCTTCGACTACGAAATTTCACAGTACAAGCCGTCAAAGCTCGTCAAGCTCGACGTGCTTCTCAACGGCGACGTAATTGACGCACTTTCATTCATCATCCACTCCGACAAGGCTTACGGCAGAGCAAGAAAGATCGCCGAAAAGCTCAAGGAGAATATTCCCCGCCAGATGTTTGAAATTCCGATTCAGATTGCAATCGGCGGCAAAGTTATCGCCCGTGAAACCGTAAAGGCAATGCGCAAGGACGTTCTTGCAAAATGCTACGGCGGTGATATAACAAGAAAGAAAAAGCTGCTTGAAAAGCAGAAGGAAGGTAAAAAGCGTATGCGCCAGTTCGGTACTGTTGAAGTGCCGCAGGAGGCGTTTATGGCTGTGCTCAAACTTGATGATGGCAACTGATTATCCGGGGCTGTATATTCACATTCCGTTCTGTGCTTCAAAGTGTCCGTACTGCGATTTTTACTCGCTCAGGGCAAACGAGGAAACAAAAGATAAATATACAGCCGCTATTATTAAAAACATTATATTAAAGCAGGCGCAAAACAATATAAGCTTCCCCACCGTTTATTTCGGCGGCGGCACACCCTCTCTTCTCGGCAGTAAAAGACTTGTTGAAATTTTGCGCAGCATAAACACGGCAGAGGGTTGCGAGATTACTGTTGAATGCAATCCGTCCGACCTTTGCGACAACTGGACGCTCAACGATATGCAGGCGCTTGCCGATGCAGGCGCAAACCGCATATCGATGGGTATGCAATCTGCCATAGACAACGAGCGAAAAAAGCTCGGCAGACGCGCAGGCAAAAAAGAGGTTGCAAAGGCGGTTGACCTTGTAAAAGCGGCAGGCATCGACAACTTCTCGCTCGACCTTATGCTCGGTATTCCTTTTCAGACAACGCAAACAATCCGCGAAAGCATCAACTTCTGCGCAGAAAACGGCGCAAAGCACGTAAGCAGTTACCTGCTCAAAATAGAGCAGGGCACTCCGTTTGAAAAGGTTGAAAAACTGCTTGACCTGCCGGATGAGGATAAATGCTGTGATATGTACCTTGCCGCGTGCGAATACCTTGAAGAATACGGCTACAAGCAGTACGAAATATCAAATTTCGCCGTAAACGGATATGAAAGCAAGCACAACCTGATTTATTGGGATTGCCGCGAATACCTCGGCATCGGCGCCGCCGCCCACTCCTTCTTCGGCGGCAAAAGGTTTTTTTACGAGCGTGACATCAACGCGTTTATCAACGGCGCCGACCCGATTGAGGACGGCGAAGGCGGCAGCTTCGAAGAGTACGCGATGCTCCGTCTTAGGCTCACGCAAGGGCTTATAAACAGCGACGTAAAGCAACGCTTCGGTTTCGGAATCCCCCGAAAAATGCTTGAAAAAGCAGAAATATTGGCAAAAAATAACCTTGTTACAGTTGACAGCAACAGCATATCACTTACGCCGAAAGGCTTCCTTGTTTCTAACTCAATCATGGCAACATTACTCAGTTGAGAAATTTATAAAACCGAGGAGAAACGCACAATGTCTGAAACTTTATTGCAATCGACACAGGAGCAGACCGATGCAGCCTGCGAGCCGATACAGACCTCTACGCTCAAACGTAAAAAGAAATTCTGCTTCGCTCTTATCCCTATATTGCCGCTCTTTTTAATAAGCTCCATACTTGCCGTAAACTTTTCCATACTTGTCATACAAGCTACCCCTGTTGCAAACGCAATGTTAAGTTACAATGCGATCCTATCCGGAATGTTCTTATTCGTACCTCACTGCATTTCGAGTTTTGTTTTTTTGGTTTTTGCTATAATAAGAAAACCGAAAATTATGTTGCCGCTGTCGTTCGGCGCGGTATTATTCGCTATGCCTTGCAGTGACTTTGCGTACGATATTTTCAGATTGATTGCTTACGGTCATCCTTTGCAAGTTCATACATATATCTCTGGTTTTTTAATAGCAGCAATCATTTTCACGGTATGCATACTGTTTGCAATCAACGCTGCTCCGCTGAAAAAATTTCTCAGCAAAACCAAGTACATCTGGGCTTTTGGTTCAGCAACAGTTTACCTTTTAGGTTTTGTTTTAACTGAATTTATCATTGATATTTATACTGAATTTATCATTTTTAATAGTATTGTCGAATCGTTTATTGTCGAATCGTTATTATTTGCTTTATTACCTACTTTATTAGAGTCAGTGGTGATGTATTTTCCCATTGCCGTTGCGGCATTCCTGCTTATCCTCTGGCTTGCAGACCCCTACAAAAAGCCGCGAGCACCCAGACCCGTTCATCAACCTGCACAGCCTGCTCCCATTTTTGTGCCCGTACAGCCTGCTCCGACGGTTGCAGACCCCTACAAAAAGCCTAAAGCCACAAAAATCCGCAAGCAGGATGCCGAGCAGACTGAGTTTATCACAAGCTCCGAACCGACAGAATCCGTTCCCGTTTATGTCCCGAATCCCGAGCCTGTTAACTCGTCAATCGGTATTGCAGACGAGATTGCAAAATACCAAGCGCTTTTAGACTCAGGCTCGATTAACCAAAGCGAATTTGATACCTTAAAAGCAAATATCATAAAGAAAACTTTTTGAGGAGGAAAACACGATGTCTGAAACTTTATTACAACCGACACCCGAACAGATTACCGAAAACAACAATTCCGCACCGCCCACACCGCCTGCTCCGACGGATCCTGCCAAACGTAAAAAGAAATTCTGCTTTGCGTTTATCCCCGCTGTTTTCCTTTACCTGTTTTCAGGAGGATTGGCAATATATTATTTCTTTGCTATGTATACAAATTACATATCCCGTTTTACTCCCGATGTGATTTTGTCTGATCAGTTTGCTTTTAACATAATTTCTACTGCAATAAGCTACCTTGCAACTCCCGCGGTCTTGTTCTTTTTTATCCTTTTCACGTTAATAAGAAAACCGAAAATCCTGCTTCCGCTGACTTTTGGCGCGTCAATTTTGGCCGCTAATTTTGTAAGCGTTACAGCCGGCATCATCTCAGCCGCAACCGGCGGTGCAACGTTCGTTATTACAAACATCTTAAATCCCTCTTTATTTACGGACGTAGTCATATGCGTAGTATGTATTCTCTTTGCGGTGGAATCTCCTTCGCTCAAAAAATTCCTCACAAAAACAAAATATATCTGGGCAACAGCACTTTCCGTCCTCCACCTTTCAGGAATCGCACTTGCTGTCAATAATCGTGCCTTTAGCCTGCTTTTCGAAACCAACCGGTTAGGTATCATGAGCTCATATCTGATTTCTTTTATTATTTCCGATATTTTTATGACGTATATCCCGATTTTTCTGGAGTCGGTTATAATTTTCCTGCTCATTATCTGGCTTGCAAACCCCTATAAAAAGCCGCGAGCACCCAGACCCGTTCGTCAGCCCGTACAGCCTGCTCCCATTTTTGTGCCCGTACAGCCTGCTCCGACGGTTGCAGACGAGCTCGGAAAGTATAAATCACTTCTCGACACAGGTGCAATAACTCAGGAGGAGTACGACAAACTTAAAGCAAGTATTATCAACCCGCAATAAAGGTTAAATACACGCCGATTCCACTTAACCTGAAAAAATCAAACAAAAAACGGTCCGTAGGCTAATTGCAGCCTGCGGACCGTTTCACTTTTTTTATGAATCATCGGACTAAAAAATGAGGCTGCGCCGAGCACACTCTTTGCGAGTTTGCCTGACGCAGCC
>JAZRRT010000027.1:0-10005 GCA_045650985.1 Acutalibacteraceae bacterium
AAATCGGACATTTAAGGCATATTTGGTTCGAATACACTCACTCTAAAATTGCAGAAGCAGAATAGGAATTTTAAAATGGACACACCAATTATTGACTTTGTGAAAAATTATAATGAAGTCAGAACGGCTCGGTTTCATATGCCGGGCCATAAGGGTGTGTCTTTTTTTGCCTGTGAGCAGTTTGATATAACCGAAATCAAAGGTGCTGATGAGCTTTACGTGCCGCAGGGCATTATACTCGACAGTGAGAAAAATGCCGCTTGTGTTTTCGGTACGTCGCGCACGGTTTATTCCGCGGGCGGCTCGACGCAAAGTGTTCAGGCGATGCTTTTTGCCGCTTACCGCAGGGCGGACAAAAGCGGCGGAAGACCGTTTGTGCTTGCGGGCAGAAACGGTCACAAGGCATTTATATATGCTGCCGCAAAGCTTGATTTTGATGTGAAATGGCTTTATCCGCAGTGCGATACAAGCATCTGCAGTTGTATCGTAACACCGCAAATGCTCGAGCATCAGCTCAAAGTGTGCGATAAAAAGCCGTTTGCGGTTTACATCACAAGCCCCGATTATCTCGGCGGCATCAGCGATATTGCCGCGCTTTCTGCTGTTTGCAGGGCGTACGGCGTGCCGCTTCTTGTCGACAATGCTCACGGTGCTTATCTTGCTTTCTGTAAAGAAAACGTTCATCCGATTAATCTCGGTGCCGATTTGTGTTGCGATTCAGCGCATAAAACTCTGCCCGTACTTACCGGCGGCGGTTATCTTCACGTTTCGAAAGACGATGTTTACGGCTTTGCTGACAGCGTGGTTGGCGGAATGGCTCTGTTCGGCTCGACAAGTCCGTCGTATCTCATAATGCAGTCGTTAGACCTTTGCAACCGCTATCTGTCCGAAAAAATCCGTGCCGATATAATCGCCTGCACGGCTTGCATTGAAAAAGTGCGTGCTGTTATGAACAGCGTATCTGTTGCAGATATATCTTCTGAGCCGCTTAAAATTACGGCAGATTTCAGAAACCGCCGTGTTGTGGGGTTTGAAAATCCGGGTGATTACTTCAGGAGCAAGGGAATTGAGCCTGAATATTCCGACCGAGATTTTGTTGTTTTTATGGCTTCTGCGTTCAACAGCGCGGATGATTTTGCAAAGCTTGAATCCGCTTTCAGCGGCATTGAGCTTGCTGAGGATGTGCGTGAGCAGGTTGGCTTTGTAAAAGGCAGCAGTGCCGTCAGTATACGCGAGGCTGTTTTTGCGGCGAATGAGACGGTGCCTGTTTCAGATTCTCTCGGCAGAATATGCGCCGCGCCGACTGTGTCATGTCCGCCCGCAATACCGATTGCAGTAAGCGGTGAAAAGATAACCGACAAACACATAGAATTGTTTGATTATTACGGTACTGAAAATATTGATGTTGTAATTCCTAATTGACAAAAAAGTCAAAAATGATATAATGGCTTTTAGATTTTATTTTGAAAGGGAGAAACTCAAATGCTAGCAAAACTTTTTGCACTTCTGATGTCCATCTATTATTTCTTCACACCTTACGTCGCACCGTCAACGGATGCCCCCATCCAGGCACTTGATGAGAATGCTGTTCAGCTTACTTTTGCCGCTTGGGGTGATTCGCAGATTTCAAACTATATGCCCGCGCGTGAGCCTGAGCTTCGTGCCGCTGCGGAAGACCTTTCAAACGCAAACACAAACGTCGATGCACTTCTCGTTGTAGGTGATATTGCAGAAAACGGTCTTGATTGCGAATATGACGTTGTTTCAGACCATTTCAAAACAGCAGACGTTGATAACTACCTTATGGTTATAGGTAATCACGATATACGTCTTCGCAGATACGAGAAGGTAACTCAGCGCTTTTCAGCTTTCCAGAATGACCTCAACAGTGCCGCAGGCAGTGAGCTTGCAATTGATAAGCTCAACTATACATACGAAATCAACGGTTACACCTTCGTTGTTCTCGGTGCGGACCGTTCGGAGTTTGAGGAGTCATATATAAGTGATGAGCAGCTTGAATGGCTCGATGCTACACTTAAGGCAAAAGCTGTTGACGGTAAGCCTGTTTTCGTTGCGCTTCATCAGCCGCTTAAGCTTACTCACGGTCTTCCCACCACATGGGGTAACGGTACCAACGAGAAGGCAGGTCATGTCGGTGAACAGAGTGATGCACTGTATGAGGTAATGAACAAGTACAGCAATATCGTTCTTATTACGGGTCATCTTCACACAGGCTTCGGTCAGTATTCATACGAAAAAATAGGCAATATCCACGGTGTCAACGTTCCCTCAATTACAATCAATAACAAAGACGGCAGCTACAATGAGCCGGGTACAGGTTATATGGTTGAGGTTTACAACGATAAAGTTGTTTTCAGAGCAAGAGATTTTGCAAACGGTGTTTACGTTCCCGATTACGATATAGAGATAGCTCTTGAAGCTTAAAACAAAATAAAGAAAACGGCTTGTATGGCGACAGACCATACAAGCCGTTAATTTTTTTCTTTTAAATTCTGTTGATGCTCTTGAGAGCGATTTTGCCAAGCTCGATAACGTCAATTGCCTTTACGGGACAAGCTTCGTGGCACTTGCCGCAACCGATGCATTTGTCGTAATCAACCTTAGCGCAGAAGTTTTCAACTTTGACTGCATCGTATTCGCAAACCTTTACGCACTTCATACAACCGATACAGCCTGCCTTACACTCCTTGCGTGTAAGCGCGCCCTTGTCGTGGTTGACGCAGAGCACGGTTGCCTTTGCCTGATGAAGCGGCATAAGCTCGATAAGACCCTTCGGGCAGGTTTTGATACAAGCCTTGCAAGCGCGGCAGGCAAGAGGGTTGATTCTCGCGACGCCGTCACAGATGTGAATTGCATCGTAGGGGCAGGCATCAATACAGTCGCCGAAGCCGATACAACCGTACACACAGTCTTTCGGACCGCCGAAAAGCTGTGTAGCCATTTTACAGCTTTTTACGCCGCTGTAAACAAGCTTCGTACCTGCGTTGTGAGCGTTACCCTGGCAGAGAACAACAGCGGCCTGAGGAGCAATTTCGCCTGCCTGAAGTCCTGCAATGGCGGCAATCTTTTTGGATACCTCGGAGCCGCCGGGGGAGCAGAGCGTAGTGCAGGTTGTTTCGCCTTTTGAAAGTGCGGCTGCATAACCGTCACAACCTGAGAATCCGCAGGCGCCGCAGTTTGCACCGGGCAGCTCTTCTCTGATTTTTTCAGCTTTTTCATCAACAGGAACAGCCATAACGATTGAGGTAACGGCAAGCATAACTGGCGCAACAATGCCTATGACGGATACGACTATGATTGCAAGAATAATAGAATTCATAATTCATACCGCCTTTCTTAAACACCGAATATGCCGTCAACGATTCCCGTGAATCCGAGGAAGGAAATCGATGTGAGAGAAGCCGCAACGAGTGTTATCGGCAGACCCTGCATAAACTTGGGTACGTCACAACTTTCAAGTCGCTCGCGTACACCTGCGAACATTACCATTGCAACAAGGAAGCCGAGACCTGCGCCAAGAGTGTTGAACATCGACTTTGCAAAGTTGTAACCGTTGTCAACGTTGAGGATAACAACACCGAGAACGGCGCAGTTTGTTGTGATAAGGGGAAGGTAAATGCCGAGTGCGCTGTAAAGTGCGGGTATATATTTCTTCAATACGATCTCAACAAGCTGAACAAGCGCCGCTATAACGAGGATAAAGACGATTGTTTGCAGATATTCCATCTTGTTTGCAACAAGGATGTACTTGTTGATCGGGTAAGTAACGGCAGTGGCAAGCAACATAACAAAGATAACTGCCATCGACATACCTGTTGCGGTGTTGAGCTTTTTGGAAACGCCGAGGAACGGACAGATGCCGAGGAACTTGCTCAGCAAAAAGTTTTCCGTAAGAATTGCGGTTATGAGAATCGCAAGAAATTCTTTTGTCATTTTACTGTCGCCTCCTTTACGTCACAGCTGCCGTCTGTTCCGATAAGTGAACAGCTTGCAGCCATCGGGCAGCTTTCACAGCCGTGAAGCTCAGCCTTGGGTTTGCCCTTCTTTTCAGCGAGCTTGTTTGCAACGGCAATAAGCATACCGAATACGAAGAAGCCGCCGGGGGGCAGAATGAAAATAATCATAGGATCAACGGGCCAGCTTTCCTTAATAATCTGGAAACCTGCGATTGAACCTGCACCGAGCAATTCGCGGATAACTGCCATTGCGAGCAGAGCACCAGTGAAGCCGACGCCCATACCCAAACCGTCAACAGCAGATGCGATAACGCTGTTTTTGCCTGCAAACGCCTCAGCTCTGCCAAGGATAATACAGTTAACAACGATAAGCGGCAGGTAAACGCCGAGGCTCTTATCGATTTCGGGCACGAATGCCTCTACAAGCATCTGTACCATGGTAACGAATGAAGCGATGATAACGATGTACGCGGGGATTCTTACCTTGCCGGGGATGATTTTGCGCAGTGCCGATATAACGATGTTTGAGCAGATAAGAACGAGTGATGCGGCAAGACCCATGCCGAGAGCGCCCTCAACAGAGGTTGAAACAGCAAGAGTGGGGCAGGTGCCGAGAACAAGGCGAAGAACCGGGTTTTCAGCGATAAGGCCTTTGGTAAATTCTTTATAGAGCGGTTTTTTATCAGCCATTGTCAGCACCTCCTGTTACAGTTTCGTAGTTTTCAAGTGCGGTATTTACTGCTGCCGTAACAGCCTTTGATGTAATTGTTGCACCTGTAAGCGCTTGGATTTCGTTTTCACCGGGATTGTTTTTGTTTACGGCTATACCTTTTACTTTACCGACAAACTGTTTGAGCCAGTCTCCTTTTTCTGCGTTCATACCGAGACCGGGTGTTTCATTGAGGTCGAGCGTTCTTACGCCGGTTACTTTACCTTCGGTATCTATACCGACCATTGTTTTAACGTCGCCGCCGTAACCTTTGGCTTTGCTGGAGAATACGTAACCTATTATTTCGCCGTTTGCGTCTTTGCCTAAGGAGTAGCTGATGTCGCCGCTTTTCATATCTGTAAAGGTGTCGACGCCACTCAGAACCTCTGCCTTTGCTTTGTCTTCTTCCAGATTTTTGTTTTGGTCGATTACGTCTGCTGTGAGTGAGTTTGTGTATGCGAGCAGTCCTGAAGTAACAGCGCATATTATCGTCAGCACGATTACCGGCTTGAGAATATCGCCGATTTTAAAGTTTTTCATGCTTTAGCCGCCTCCTTTTCTGCCTTCTTGGCGGCTTTTTCAGCCTTTTTGTCCTTTTTCGGGGTGCCGAAGGGCTTGGCTGTTGTAAGTCTTTCGATGTGAGGAACAAGAATGTTCATAAGGATAATTGAGAAGGATACACCTTCGGGATAGCTGCCGAAGATTCGGATTACGGATGTGATAAGACCGCAACCGATACCGAAAATAATCTTACCCTTGAAGCTGACGGGGCTTGTTGTATAGTCGGTTGCCATAAAGACAGCACCGAGAAGAAGACCGCCGCCGAGAATCTGATAAGCGACAAACTTGAAATCAAAACTGCCTGCAAAAAGCATAAATACGGCAACGGTGCCGATATAGCTGAGCGGAATGGCAGGAGAGATAACCTTGCGGATTATAAGATACAAGCCGCCGAGGATAAGTGCAATTGAGCAAACCTCACCGAGGCTGCCGCCGTGAGCACCGAGAAGCATTCTGAAAAGGGAGGGCAATTCTGCCGCTTCCTCACTCTTGAGAATTTCAAGAGGAGTTGCCGTAGTTGTGACAAATTTTGATTCCGTTGCCCAGTTTGACATTGCCGATGGGAAGGAAACGAGCAGGATGATACGAGCGGCAAGTGCGGGGTTAACAAAATTCTGACCAATGCCGCCGAACATCTGCTTTACAACAACGATTGCTATAACACTGCCGAGCGCCGCAATCCACAGCGGGATTGAAACGGGCAGGTTGAATGCAAGTATAAGACCGGTTACAACTGCGCTCAGGTCACCGATTGTCTGGTGGCGCTTCATAACCTTGCGGCTGAGATATTCGGATAAAACCGCACTGCCTACGCAAACGAGCGTGACCATAAGCACTCTGTAACCGAAGATTACGACGGCTGCGATAAGTGCCGGAATAAGTGCGATGATAACGTCAAGCATAATGCCTGTTGCCGTGTGCGGAGAGCGCACGTGCGGCGAGGCGCTGACGGTAAGTTTTTTGTTTACGCTCATTTCTTTGCACCTGCCTCTCTGATTACTGATTTTGCAAGTCTCATATGCTGGACAAGGGGCAGACCTGCAGGGCAGACGTATGCACAGCTGCCGCATTCCATACAAACGGTAACGCCGGTGTCGATGAGCTTATCGGCTTCTTTCGACTTGGCGTAGCGTGCAATAAGCGTGGGCATAAGGCTCATCGGGCAGACCTGAGCACAGCGTCCGCAACGGATGCAATCGCGCTCGGGCTTTATTTTGAACGTGCCCTCTGCAAAAGCGAGGATGGCATTGTTCTGTTTGAGCAGGGGAATTTCAGTGTCAACAATTGCCGCACCCATCATCGGACCGCCTGAAATAATCTTGAACGGCTCGGCTTTGAAGCCGCCGCAGAAATCAACAATGTCGTGAATGCTGGTGCCGATGGGAACACGAACGTTTTTGGGTGTGTGTATTGCCGAACCGTCAACCGTTACCGAACGGCTGACAAGCGGCTTGCCTGTTTCGATATAGCGCTGGATAAAAGCGACGCTGGCAACGTTCATCAGCACACATCCAACGTCTGAAGGCAGTTTTCCGGGGGGAACTTTTCTGCCCGTGACGGACTGAATCATAACTTTTTCGGCACCCTGCGGATACTTTGACTTGAGTGCCATTATGTTTATGTCCTTGTCGCCACCTGCGATATCGCTGATTTGCTTTTTGAGCAGGTCGATAGCCTGAGGCTTGTTGTCCTCTACGGCAATTACAACACGCTTGAAACCGAGATATTTTTTGAGCGTTACAACACCTTTGATGATGTTTGCGCTGTTTTCCATACATTCGCGGTAGTCAACCGTAATATAAGGCTCACATTCGGCGGCGTTGACAATAAGCGTGTCAATGTTTTCGTTGGGCATAAGCGCAAGCTTTACGTGAGCAGGGAAACCTGCGCCGCCGAGACCTACAAGACCCGATGCACGCGCCGCTTTGATAAGGTCCTGAGCGTTTTCGACTTTTGGAGGCTCAAAACCGTCAAACAGAGTCATCTGACCGTCAGACTCGATTATAACGGCCTTTGAAACCGAGCCGTTTGCGAGCTTGACCTCACTGATTGCGGTGACGGTGCCTGAAACGGAAGAGTGTATGGGTGCGCTTACAAACTTATCGGTGTCGGCGATAAGTTGGCCGACCTTGACCTCGTCACCGACTTTTACGACGGGGTCACAGGGTGCGCCGATATGCTGTTGCATGGGAAGCACAACCTTTTCGGGAGGAGGCATACGGACTATTTTGCAGTCCTGCGTGTTCTTGCTGTGAGAAACGCTTACACCGCCTCTGCCTTTTACAACGGCGGAGAGTACGCCGCTTGCGGAGTATCCTTTCATATTTTCATCTCCTGTTAATTTGTTTCCGAGGTGGATTTTGGTGTGGAAACAAAGTGTCTGCTTTGTTTTATCAATAGCGGGCTGACAGCTTTGAAAATCAGACCCGTTACTATACCTGTGCATACGCCGAAAACGAGAAGGGCAGGGGCGTAACCTGCAATTGTTACCGTGTCGGTTATAACTGCGGCGGCAATTAGCTGACCTAGGTTATGTGCCAGTGCGCAACATACGCCTGAGCCTATGAGACCGAACGGATTTTTTTTGAAAATTCTGAACAGCAGGCACATTGCCGCGAGGCTCATAAGACCGCCGCAAAGGCTCATAAGAAAGGCTGTAAGCCCTCTTGTGATACCTGCAAAGCCTGATTTGATGATTACGATAAACAGTGCATCGGACAGTCTGAGCGTTGATGCCGCAAACATTGTCACGATGTTTGAAAGACCGGGCTTTGCACCCGGAGGAAGAAACGGAAAAGCGGGCAAAAGCGATTCGAGCCACGAAAGCGCAAGAGCCTGCGCACCGAGTATGCCTGCAAGCGCAACTCTGCGAGCCGTACTTTTTCTGTCAGTAAACGAGGACATCGATTTCACGCTCCTCCCCGTTTTCTATTGCCACAACAACCGCTGCGGGTAAGCAGGCGGCTGTGTCGCCCCGGTGTTTGAGCTTGCCGGAATTTATGCAGATTTTGTCGCTGCAATCTGCTTTTGTGAAACTGATGCAACCTTTCTCCGCCAGCAACGTCGCTTTGGGCGAGCAGGGCAGGTCTATGGTGTAGGGCTCATTCACCTTTTCAAGCTCAATGCGTTGGTAAACGTCACCGTCAACGTATATGACCGCCACGGCACTCTGCGTGGACTTTTTGAGATAAATCCCTGCAGAAATACCGCCGAGCAGGAGCACGGCAATCAATATCAGATCAATTGGTTTGATAAGTTTGTTCATTTAACCTCACCGAGTGTGAAGATTTCGTTTGTTATATTCAAAGATGAGTTGTTATCAAAGGTTGTGATAACCTTATTGTCGTTTGTTATGAAGATTGCTTCTGCCGAGTACTTTTCGAGAAGCGGCAGGCTTTTTTCTGCACCGAGCACAAAACAGGCGGTTGAAAGAGCATCGCTGACAAGTCCGCTGTCTGCAATTACGGTCACGCTGATAAGTCCGCTTTCGGCAGGATACCCGGTTGAGGGGTTGAAAATATGGTGGTAACGTTTGCCGTCTGCGCCTTCAAAAAACCTTTCGTAGTTGCCGGAGGTTGAGATGAAGCAGGGGGCTGTTTCAAGTATTGCGCAGTATTCGTTTGCCTGACCGTAAGGGTTGCGTATGCCTACCTGAAAGGTTTGTTTGCCGTTTGACGAGTAAAGCATTACGCTTCCGCCTACCGAAACAATGGCTTCACTGCATTTGGATTCTTTTACAGTCTGAGCCGCATAGTCGCAGGCGATGCCTTTGCCGACAGCACCCATATCGAGTTTTACGCCGACGGGAAGGGTTACTTCACTGCCGTTTATTTTCCAGCTGTCTGCACCTGTCAGC
Source organism: Acutalibacteraceae bacterium (assembly GCA_045650985.1). Classification (GTDB taxonomy): domain Bacteria; phylum Bacillota; class Clostridia; order Oscillospirales; family Acutalibacteraceae; genus UBA8612. The sequence continues at coordinate 9,104 of JAZRRT010000027.1, forward strand.
GCGGCGGTAATTTCGCTTTCGTCGGGCAGCCTTGCGCCGTCTGTACCGATTGCCCATAAATCCGATAACGTGCCGAGACCCGAGCAGAATGAGCCGTTACTGCTTTTTTCTATTTCTTTTATATCCGCAAGGAGCTTTGCAAGCTCATCGCTGACGGCTGTGTTGCCGCTGTTTACGGTGCAGATTTCTGCTGAGCCGATGGTTCTTGAAAGCAAGTTTGTGTCGAGCCGTATGATTTCTTTTTTGATGCTTTCAGCCGTTTCTTTACAGCCGATGCCCGTTATGTTAAGGCTGACCGTTGTGTTCATCGCAATGAAGTCGTTTGTTGCGTTCTGGCCGAAAATAAAGTCGGCAAGAATTACCGCAACGAGTAATACGGCACATACAGCCGTGACAATGCCAAGGAGCTTCTTTTTCATATATGACCATTCCTCCCCATTGTCTTTATCAACAATATAGTATTATATAATAGAAACAGGCATAAATCAAGAGAAAAATACGGTAAATCCATATAAAAATGGCAAGGGACACATACAATTGCTCTTGTCTTTTTACGCCATGATGTGGTAGAATAACCGGAAGAGAATTAAAATGCTTTATGGGAGTGTATCTGTATATGTCGTACGATTTTTATATGCCTGCAAGAGTTGTAGGCGGTGAGGGAGTTGTTACCGCTCAATCCTCACTTCTGAGCGGTCTTGGCAAAAAATGTGTTGTTGTAACCGGCGGCACGGGCGCCAAAAAAAGCGGAGCGCTTGCTGACCTGACAGCCGCACTCGATAAGGAAAATATTGAATATAAAATCTATGACGGGATAGGCGAAAATCCTCTTGTCACGTCATGCCGTGAAGCGGGTTTGCTGGCGGCAGATTTCGGCGCGGATTTCCTTGTGGGTATCGGCG
>JAZRRT010000028.1:0-6107 GCA_045650985.1 Acutalibacteraceae bacterium
GACTTGGTTGAGCTCGACGGAGAAAAAGAGATCAGATTCTTTGAGCTTGAAGAGGATATTGCAAAGGGTCAGCGTGTTTCGTCTTTCCGAATTATGAGCCGCAAGAACGGTCATTGGGAGAGAGTTTACTCGAATTATTCCACAATAGGCTTCAAGCGCATTATCGAAGAAGATGTGTGCTGTGATGCTTTTAAGGTTATTGTCGAAGCCTCAAGAGGCGAGGCACTTATCAGTAAAATTGCCGCATATTAAGGAGAAAATTATGATACCAGAGCTTACGTTTGAATATCTTCTCGGTGCTGTTCCGATATGGGGTAAGCCGAATACATATTTCGGATCTGTCGCAATCAAAGAAAACAGCGGTGTTTTCGATGATCAGTTCCGCTACAGGCTTACCGTTATTGTGCCGGAAGAGGGCGATAAGGAGATTTCCGCTCTTTATTATATCGGCTGGCAATCTTACGATAATACCGATAAAGAGCAGATGACCGAGCAGAGATTTCCTGCCGATGATGACGGCGCAGCCGCTGCTTGTGCGTGGCTTCGTGAAGAGTTGCCAAAATATACAAAAGAATAATTCAATAACAATTAAAAAAATACAAAAAAACACTTGCTTTTTGGTTTGTAATCTGTTAATATAACTTATGTTCGTTTGGTTAAAGACTTAACTTAAGGAGGTGCCGCAAATGGCAAAATGTGAATTCTGCGGTAAGGACGTTGCATTTGGTATCAAGGTATCGCACTCACACAGACGTTCAAACAGAACTTGGAAGCCCAACATCAAGCGCGTTAAGGCTGTTGTAAACGGTTCACCCAAAAGGGTATACGCTTGCACTCGTTGCCTTCGTTCCGGTAAGGTTACACGTGCTGTCTGATGTAAAAACCAGTTGATTTAGAGACTGTCATTCGTGACAGTCTCTTTTTCATTTTCTGATTAATTGTACACTGTCGGGTATTGTATATTGTCCGTTTTTTTGCTATAATGCTGTAAATACAGTATTATAGGATAGTGTGGAGATTTTTATGAAGTTTCTTCTTGTTACAGACCTTCATTATTCCGATAAGCCCGTCTGTGGTAATAACCGCTATCACGATATGTCGTTGGACAAACTGAGGACAGCAATCAGTAATTACGCACAGGGTTGTGAGTTTGTTGTTTGCCTTGGCGATATTGTTGACAGCATTGACGGCTATAAGCCGCAGACTCAGGGACTTGACGAAATACGTGAGCTTATAAACGGCTTCGGTGTTTCGTTTTATCCTACCTTCGGCAATCACGATACCGCGCTCGATAAGCGTGAGTTTATGCGCCTTATCGGTATGCCGGGCAGATACTACTCTTTCGAAACGGACGAATATCTCTGCCTTATGCTTGACAGCTCGATGAATTCAAAAGACGTGCCATATCCGGAAAAGGAGATTAAGTGGACGCAGTGTTACGTTGATGATGAGCAGCTTGAATGGATGAGAGATAAGATTTCTTCGTCCGATAAGTCCGTCGTTGTTATGACACACGCCCTTGTTTCACCGGGTGATACGGATGATGAAGACCACGTAATTCTCAACGCAGACGAAATAACGGATATTCTGTTTGAGTATGAGGAGAAAATCGCCGCTGTTTTCTGCGGCCATTATCACGCGGGTCTCAACGCAAAAATCGGCAGTATTCCGTATGTTGTCTTTAAAGCGCTTTGTATGGGCACTGCCGTTACGTGTGCTGTTGTTGAAATAGACGGCGGTAAAGTAAGAATCACAGGCTACGGTGACGAGCCTTCAATAGAAATCAATAAATAAGGAGAATACCAATATGCAGTTCAAAGCTTACCACAAAGACCTCGAATCGCTTCACATAGGCTGTGAAGCTCCCCGTGCATATTTTGTACCCTTCAGCAACGAAGCTGATGCAGTTTCTCTTGACAGAAACAGCTCTGACAGATTCCTTAACCTCTGCGGAGAGTGGAATTTCAACTATTACAAGAGCTTCGAAGATATTGAAGAGGATTTCCTTGAGCAGAGCTTCCGCGAAACAATAACGGTTCCGCTTTGCTGGCAGATGCTTCTTGACAGAGGCTACGACGTTCCTCTTTATTCAAACCTCAAGTATCCCTTCCAACTTGATCCGCCCCACGTTCCGGATGAAAATCCTTGCGGTCATTACAGCAGAAGCTTTACTCTGCCCGAGAATTTCAGCGAGAAAGTTTTCGTCAACTTTGAAGGTGTTTCTTCAGGTTTTTATCTGTTTGTAAACAAGCAGTTTGTCGGTTACAGCCAGGTCAGCCGCGGCACAAGCGAGTTTGATATTACCGATAAGCTCGTTAAGGGTGAAAACCGTATTGACGTTCTTGTTGTCAAATGGTGTGACGGATCCTACCTTGAGGATCAGGACTGCTTCCGCCTTTCGGGTATTTTCCGCGAGGTATACCTTCTCAGCCGTGATAACAACTGCGTTCGTGATTTCTATGCGCGCGTTGACGTTGCTGAATCTCTTGAGTCTGCTGTCGTTACCGTTGAAACGGAGCTGTACGGTCAGACCGACGTTACATACAAGCTTCTCTCACCCGAGGGTAAGGAGCTTTATTGTGGCAGTAATAACGTTATTACCGTTGATTCTCCCGCTCTCTGGAATGCAGAAACACCCACACTCTACACGCTCGTTATCATTGCCGGCAATGAAATTATTGCGCAGAAATTGGGCCTTAAACGCCTTGAAATCAAAGATGCCGTTGTTTACCTCAACGGTAAGGCTGTTAAGCTCTGGGGTATAAATCGCCACGATTCCAGCCCCACCGGCGGTTACACGGCAAGCGTTGAAGAAATGCTCAACGACCTCTATATACTCAAGCGTGCGAGCTGCAACTGCATCCGTACCTCACACTATCCCAATGACCCGAGATTTGCAGGTCTTTGCGATGAACTCGGTTTTATGCTTGTTGATGAGGCTGACATCGAGACACACGGTATGGGCTTTGAATACCGTGATACATGGGATTGGATGCGTTGGTCAATGCTTTCCACGATTGATGAGTGGGAGGCAGCATACGTTGACCGTGCTGCAAGACTTTTTGAGCGCGATAAAAACCATGCTTGCGTTGTTATGTGGTCACTCGGTAACGAGTCGGGCTGCGGCAAGAATCACAGAGCGATGGGTAAGTACATAAAGAGCCGTGACAGCAGAGCAATCATCCACTACGAAAACTCTCACCTCGAATTTAAGGCTGTGCCCGAAGGCGAGAATTTTGCGGATATTTCCGATGTTGAGAGCAGAATGTATGCAGAGCTTGATTATACTGAGAATTATCTCAAGAACAATCCAGCGAAGCCCTTCTACTTCTGTGAGTATGTTTGTGCATATTCAACCGGTAATATTTTTGCTCATATTCGTCTTGCCGATAAGTACGACAGCCTTTTCGGTATGTGTATATGGGAGATGAACGATCACGCAATTGCTGTTAAGAACGGTGATAAGACAGGCTACCGTTACGGCGGCGATTTCGGTGATTATCCGAATGATGAGGATTGCTGTATTGACGGTCTTGTTTTTGCAAACCGTGAACTCCGTCCCGGTTACTTCGATATGAAGCGTGCATATCAGCCCTTCACAACAAAGTATGAAGGCGGTAAAATCACACTCTTCAACAAACGCTTCTTTACAACTCTTGATGATATGGCACTTGTCTGGAGCATTGTATGTGACGGCAAGGAAATTAAATCAGGCAAGGTCGATTCGCTCGATATCGCTCCCCGTACCTCAGCTTGTATTGAACTGTTTGATGATGAAGCTTTCAGCGGCAACTGCCTGCTCAACCTTTCATTCATCACGAAGGCTGATGAAGTATGGGCCGAAAAGGGTTACGAAATCGGCTTTGAACAGTTTGAACTCAACACGGTTGTTAATATCTCAACAGCTGACGGCAATATTGAAACAGAGGATTCCAGAAGATACCTGAGTGTCAAAGCTTCTGAAACAACATATGTTTTCGATAAGCCCTACGGCAGAATAGACAAGATTATCCGCAACGGCAAGAATGTTCTTGCAGAGCCTGTTTGTGTTGAAATGTGGATAGCACATTGGAAGAATCTTACGGGCGAAGCAAATGACGGCAGAAGCGCAGGTATCGATATGATAAACCAGAAGACGTATTCCTTCGCTGTTGAAAACGGTGACGGCTTTGTTAAGGTTATCTGCGATGTTTCACTCGGCGGTCCGAGCGTAATTCCCGTGCTCAAGGGTAAGCTCACTTACACGTTTACGTCCGACGGTGCGGTTAAGGTCGGCTTTGTCGGTGACAAAAATCCGCTTGCTCCCGTTCTTCCCAGATTCGGTTTCCGTATGGTTCTCGACAAGGCTTATGATAACCTCAGCTTCTACGGCTTAGGTCCCGGTGAGGCTTATGCTGACAGATTGGAGACTTCAAAAATCGGTCTTTACGATATGAAGGTTGAGGATAACTTTGTCCATTACATACGTCCTCAGGAGAACTCAGCACACGCAAAGACACGCTTCGGTACGCTTTGCGATGAGCAGGGTAACGGCATTATGGTTTACGTATCTGATGCAAACGGTTTCTACTTCAACGCAACTCATTTTAAGCCGGAAATGCTCGAGGCAGCAAAACACGATGATGAGCTTGTTCCGCTTGACGAGGTTGTTGTTAATGCAGATATGCATATAATTGCGGCAGGCGGTCACGGCAGCAGCAACTACTATGATAAAGAAGAGCCTGCACGCGTGTGGGATGACAGTCACATTGAGTTCGAGGTAAGCCTGCGTTGCATCGATGCAGACACAAATCCCTTTGATTACGTATAAGAGGTTTTATGAATAACACAGAGAGAATGCACAGCGGTATGCTCTATTATCCGAGCGGTGATGACGTTATGGTCGAGCAACTCCGATGTGTCGATAAGCTTTACGATTTTAACAGCACTCGTCCTACCGAGCTTGATAAGCGCGCAGAGATGCTTAAAGATATGTTTGCAGAGATAGGGGAGGATTGCTACATTGAGCCTCCCTTACACGCAAACTGGGGCGGTCATCACGTGCATTTCGGCAATAACGTATATGCAAACTTTAATCTCACTTTGGTTGATGATACGCACATATACGTTGGCGATTGCACAATGTTCGGTCCTAACGTAACTGTTGCAACGGCAGGTCATCCGATTGACCCTGAACTTCGCTCAAAGGCTTATCAGTATAATATGCCCGTTCATATAGGAAGAAACTGCTGGCTCGGAGCGGGTGTTGTCGTGCTGCCCGGTGTAACAATAGGCGACAACAGCGTTATAGGTGCAGGCAGCGTTGTTACAAAGGATATTCCTGCGAACGTTGTTGCTGTTGGTAACCCTTGCAAAGTGTTGCGTGAAATAAATGAACGCGATAAGGAATATTATTTCAAAGACAGAAAAATTGATGGCGAATTGCTTGCAAGCATTGACAACGGCTGATTTTCGCGAGGAAATATATGTGGAGTTTTAGATTTTTTTCAGAGAGCATACTGCTCGGTTTAGGCCTTGCGATGGATGCGTTTTCCGTTTCGCTTGCAAACGGTCTGAACGAGCCTGAAATGAAAAAACGCAAGATGGTTGGCGTTGCCGGATTGTTTGGCGCTTTTCAGGGTATGATGCCGATGATCGGCTGGGTTTGTATACACACTATTGTTCAGTATTTCAACGCTTTTGAAAAACTGATTCCGTGGATTGCGCTTGTGCTTTTGCTTTATATAGGTATCAAGATGCTTGTCGAAGGTATAAAGTGCAAGGGCTGTGAGGGCGAAAAAAAGCCTGCGGCAGGTATCGGAATGCTTGTCACGCAGGGTATTGCAACCTCTATTGATGCTCTGTCCGTCGGCTTCACAATTTCCGAATATAGCCTTGCCGAGGCTGTTGTGTGTGCATTGCTGATTGCTGTTGTTACATTCTTCATCTGTCTTGGCGGTATTCTTATCGGCAGAAAGTTCGGTACAAAGCTTTCGGGTAAAGCGTCAATTTTTGGCGGAATTATTCTGATTGCTATCGGAATTGAAATTTTTATAACGGGAATCTTTTAAAAAAAACACCACTCATAACCATTGGTTATGAGTGGTGTTTTGCTTATTTTACGTTTT
>JAZRRT010000029.1:0-9245 GCA_045650985.1 Acutalibacteraceae bacterium
GTAATGGAAGCTGTTGAAACACTTATTGCCGACGGTTATAAGCCGACTCGTGACGTTTATCTCTGCTTTGGTCACAATGAAGAGATTGTTGCTTCCGAATTTTCGGGCGCACGTTCAATTGCTGAACTTTTCAAATCAAGAGGAATTCATCTTGATTGTGTAATTGATGAGGGTGGTGCAATTCTGCCCGTAAATGTCAAGGGAGTAATAAACGGATTCATTGCAGGTATAGGTATAGCTGAAAAAGGTTACGCTGATTTTGAAATAACCGTAGAAACTAAGGGAGGTCATTCTTCACAGCCTCCCAAGCACAGCGGTCTCGGAAAGCTTGCAGAGGTTATACGCGACCTTGAAAATAATCAGTTCAAAGCTGAAATGTTGCCTTTCCTTACTGATTTATTTGATAAAATCGGCAGACGGGTCAGCTATCCCGCAAAGCTTGTTACGTGTAATCTTCCGTTGCTCAATCCTGTTATTAAACAGGTGCTTAAGCAGATTCCGCCGGGAGCAAGTCTTATTCGTACTACAACAGGTGTTACTATGGCACAGGGCAGTCCTGCCGCTAACGTTCTTCCTCAGCGCTCAAGTATTGTTGTTAACTTCCGCGCAATGCCCGGTACGACTACAAAGGATATTGAAGAGCATATACACAAGGTTGTAAAGAATAAGGATATCATTGTCAAATGTCTTAAGGCTAAGGAAGCGTCGGCATTCTCTCCGACGGATTCAAGAGCGTTCAAAGCACTTGAAGAGATTACAATGTCTGACTATCCTCAGGCCATTGTTGCTCCTTACCTTGTTATGGGCGGCACAGATGCGTATTACTATGAGCGCGTCTGTGAAAACGTATATCGTTATTCACCGTTCATTGCCGATACCAAACTTTTGCTTTGTACTCACGGCACCAATGAACGCTTGCCGATAAACACGGTAGGTGAGGCAGTTGTTTTCTTCAAAAGATATATTAAGGCTCTTGCGAGCGACTGATTAATTATTTTGGTTTCGGGCAGTGTTTTCTGCCCGAACTTTTTTTGTCTATTTTAAAATTTATCTTGTAATTATTAACATTTAGTTATATAATGAATCTATATGTGTGAAACTATTAGAATTTTTAAGAAAGGAGACAAACTGCCGAATGTTAGGTAAGTATGTACGGGTAAACGTCACAAAGCCCTACAATTTTCAGGATACAGAAAGCGGCCTTATTTATGAGCTCAATTACGGCCGTGTTGAAAACAATCCCAATTCATCTGTTCAGTATGCATACATAATGGGCATTGATCATCCCGTTCGTAATTTTGACGGCAGAGTTGTTGCAATTATTCACCGCAAAAACGGTGAGAAAATCTGGGTTGCAGCTCCGAAGAGCACGAGATTTATTATTAACGATATTCGCCGTGCTGTCGCATTTGCAGAGGGCGACGAAAAAGATTATACCATCGAATGTTTATACGAAAGCAGTTGCGGTGCCGTTGTTTTCCGCAACATAGCAGGGGAGATTCGTTATCTTCTCATTAAGAATAAGCGTAGTGCAAACTGGGGTTTCCCGAAAGGTCATATTGAAAACGGAGAAACCAAGGAAGAAACCGCAAAGCGTGAGGTGCTTGAAGAAACAGGTATCAGAATCAAGATAATTCCCGGTTTTATTTCTACTTCTGAATACACAATTCAGGGTAAAGTTGAAAAATCGGTTTCTATTTTTGTTGCTTCCACAACTGATACGCAGACAAAAATTCAACAAGAAGAAATTGAGGATTATATCTGGCTTAATTATGCGAAAGCTATTAAAACTCTCAAGTTTGAGAATGACAGATCAATCCTTGAGCGAGCAAACGAGTTCCTTATCAGGACCGGTGTCATAACCGCATAATTACGGAGGTTAAAATGGCTGAATCATTGGCGCAAAGCATTATCGGATTTTTTCAGGATAAGATTCCGGATGAGCTGATTGTTTTTATCATTTCGCTTCTTCCTGTTCTTGAGTTAAGGGGCGGAATCATTGCTGCTAAAGCTCTTAATATTGACGTTGTTCCCGGGTTTATTATTTCGTATATTGCAAATATGATTCCGATTCCGTTTATTCTTCTTTTTATTCGCAGAATTTTTTCGTTTCTTCGTAATAAGCGTTTTTTCGGAAAGATTATCAAAAAACTTGAAGAACGTTCAGAAAAGAAAAGTACTACCATTAAAAAATACGGTATATGGGGACTTTTGATTTTTGTTGCAATTCCTCTTCCGGGTACAGGCGGTTGGACTGGTGCGCTTATTTCTGCACTTATGAAGTTGCCGGTAGGTAAATCAACCGGAATTATTGCAATCGGTGTTCTTATCGCAGGCCTTATTATGACCGCTTTGATGTACGGTTTGCTTGATCCTGTTCTCTCGTTGGTAAGGCTCGGCTAAATACTTTCTGTATAGTAAGAGCTTATTTGTTTTTTATGTTTTGCTAATTTTGCTCCGTTCTATCCGCCGATTATTGCGTCGGGGTTCGGCAGCATTTTGATGAGATAATACAATCAGTATAAAGGAGATTGAAGTTATGAACAAAATTTACGGTACTTATTGTCGCGGCTATCAGTCTGTTTTCAGAGTTGTTAGCAAGGCGCTTGACTGGACTGGACCTCAGACAATCAAAGGTCCCGGCAGTGTAAAAAAGTTACCTACCGTGCTTAAGGGTAACAATGTAAAAAACGTTATGATTGTTACCGATAAGGTTCTTCACAGTCTCGGTCTTCTCAATTCCTTGAAAGAGGGTCTTGAGGAAAAGGGCATCAGCTACGTTATATATGACGGCACACAGCCCAACCCCACAATCCCCAATGTCGAGGAAGCACGTGAGCTCTATATTAACCACAATTGTGAGGCTATTATTGCTTTTGGCGGCGGTTCTCCGATGGATTGCGCAAAGGTTGCGGCGGCTCGTGTTGCTGCTCCCAACAGGCTTATCCCTTCAATGAGAGGTACGCTTAAAGTTCATGCCAAACTTCCTCCTCTTTACGCTGTTCCCACTACTGCCGGTACAGGTTCCGAAACCACAATTGCAGCCGTAATTGTTAATCCTGAAACACACGAAAAGTTCGCTATCAATGATCCTTGTCTTCGTCCGAAGATGGCAGTTCTTGACCCCGAGCTTACTATTGGTCTGCCTCCTCACATCACTTCAACAACCGGTATGGATGCTCTCACTCACGCTGTTGAGGCATATATCGGTCGCAGTAACACACCAGCAACCAAGGAAGCGGCTGAAAAGGCAGTAAAGATGATTTTTGCTAACCTTGAAACTGCATATAATGAGCCGAAAAACATTGATGCAAGAAATAATATGCTTATTGCATCGTTCAATGCAGGTATTGCATTTACACAGGCTTACGTTGGCTATGTTCACGCAATTGCTCATAATCTCGGCGGTTTCTATAATGTGCCTCACGGTCTCGCAAATGCAATTATTCTTCCGTATGTTCTTCGTTTTTACGGAGAAGCAGTTTATGACAAGCTTGCCGCTCTTGCCGATATTGCAGGGCTTAATACCAACGGTATGTCTGCAGCGGAAAAGGCAGAGTACTTTATTGATGAAATTTGCGCAATGAACGCAAGAATGAATATTCCCGCATCCTTCGATTGTATCAAGGAAGAGGATATTCCGACTATTGCAGAACGTGCAATGTATGAGGGTAATCCGCTTTATCCCGTTCCCAAACTTATGGATGAGGAACAGTGTGAGCAGCTTATCCGCTCAATGATGTTCTGATATAAGCTTCAAATATCGTGATTCAACACACCTTGTGCTCTTTTTCGTGTACAAGGTGTGTTTTATTTTATGCTTTTAATAAAAAATATTTAAAAATGCGCGTTTTTTATTTGCATTATAATAATACGCGTGTTATAATAGATGTCAAGAATGGAGTGATAGTATCTATGAGTTATTGGGAAGAGTTAACAAGCTTGTTTCAGCAAATTGTTGGCGTCGTCCGTTCTTTTGGTATCGGCGATTTTCTCGACATTTGCCTTGTTGCTTTTGTTGTATACAGTGTAGTTAAGTTCATACGTGAAACAAGAGCGATTCAGCTTTTCAAAGGTATCCTGCTTTTCGGCCTTGTTTACGCAGTAATTATTGTTCTCGATATGCAGGCAAGCTCTTATTTGTTCAAAAGTGTTGCCGCAAACGCCGTTGTTTTTCTGATTATTATATTCACTCCTGAAATTCGTCACGCACTTGAAAGTGTAGGAAGAAACGGTTTTTCAAACTTTTCAATTTTCTCATTGGGTAAAAGCTCACGCGAAATAATTAACGAAAAGCTCAACACGATGATTACCGCTGTTTGCCGCTCTGTTTCATCGATGAGCGAGAATAAAATCGGTGCTCTTATTGTTTTTGAGCGTCAGACTTTGCTGGGCTCGATAATCGAAACCGGTATAACGGTTGATGCGCTTGCAACGGAAGAACTCTTAGGTACGGTATTCTTTCCGAAAACACCGCTTCACGACGGTGCTGCAATAATCAGGGGTGACAGAGTTGCTGCTGCGGGTTGCATACTTCCGCTTACGAAGAACAATGCTTTAAGCAAAGAGCTTGGTACGCGTCATCGTGCTGCAATAGGTATGTCAGAAGAGTGCGATGCCATTGTTGTAGTAGTTTCGGAAGAAACAGGTACTATTTCAATTGTCAGCAAGGGCAGAATTGAGCGAGGTCTCACTTCATCAGAGCTTCGTGAAAGCCTTCAAAATTATCTTATCAGCAAAGAAGATAAGCAGAAAAAGGGTGTATTAGGTAAGCTGACCGGAAGACTTAAAAAGAAAAAGTGAGAGGAGGGGACAAAACCTGATGAACAAAATAGCGAAATTTACTCATAAAATATTTTACGACAACAAAGTGCTGATGGTTTTTTCCGTTATCCTTGCAATAGTTATCTGGTTGGTTGTTGCAATTGCTCTCAGCCCGATAGATACCGCAGTTATCGAAGATGTCCCGGTCACCATTGATTTGGAAAACAGTGTGCCGGCTCAGTTTGATCTTGAAATTTTCGGTCAGTCAGATTTTACGGTTGATATTGAAATTTCCGGCAAGCGCTATATCGTTAATTCGCCTTCGATAAATGCAAACTCATTCAAAGTTATTGCTCAGACGGCTTATGTCGATTCTGCAGGCAAGAAGACGCTCGACCTGAAGGTTGTAAAGGAAAACGAAAATGATGAGTTTGACATAGTAAGTGTTTCGGATGATAAAATCGAAGTTTATTTTGACGTTTACAAAGAGCGTGACTTCGCAATTGAACCGAAAGTTATAACCAAAGGAAACCTTGTAAGAAACGGTTATATCGCAGGTGACGTCATTCTTTCATCAGACAGAGTAACGGTTTCGGGTCCCGCGACCGAAATCGATGCAATCTCAAAGGTTTATGCAGAGCTTTCTTTGGACCGTCCTCTTGATAACACAACAACACAGCTCGCTGACCTTAAAGCTTATAACGATAATGACGGACAACTTCATTATCTTACTTTCAATGCAGGTAATTCGGATATAACCATTACTCAGCCGGTTTACTATCAGACTGAGAAACCTACTTCGGTCAGCTTTAAGAATGTGCCTGCCGCTTATCTTGATAACGGCTTTGAGTTTTCGGTAACTCCGTCAGTGCTTAATGCAGGTATACAGGGTGTTGACAGAAACAGCGTTCCCGAAAATATCAGTATTGCAACCATTGATTTTGCTCAGTTAAAGCCGGGCAAAAACATAATCAAAATCAGTGCAGACGACGTGCCGTCAATTTATATTGTGGATGATGTCAAAGAGTTTATCGTTGAAATCAACGTCAGCGGTTGCTCGCAGAAAACAATGTTCATTCCCGATGCAAAAATAACCTACGTCAACATTCCTGACGGTTACGAGGTTGGCGAACTTAAAAAATCAATCGGTTCCGTTACGGTTGTAGGTCCTGCCGCTTCGCTTGAAAAGCTTGTTGCTGCCGATATAACTGTGGTTGTTGATTTGTCAAATATCGATATTACTGCAACCAATCAGACTGTTAACGCCAAAGTAAGCTTAAACAACAGCGATGATTGTTGGGTAAGCGGTGAATATACGATTGTGTTAAAATAAATCAGTTGCTTATGAGAGGAGGTGCAATAAGACTTGAAAAAAACAGTGTCTTTACTTTTGGTAATGGTTTTGTTTTTATCTGTTCTTCTGAGTGGTTGCTCGTTTGAATTAAGATCTATTGACAGTCTTATGCGCCCACCTCACAGTTCTATGGAAAACGAGCTCAAAAGCTCAATAAATAAGCTTCTGGGCAGTCAGATTTCATACCGCACTCCTGAATCGGGGGAAAATCATTCGGCCATCACTTTGCGTGATATTAACGGAGACGATGTTGATGAGGCGATAGTTTTTTATGTCAACAACGACGACGTTTCAATTGTCCGTATGTGCGTACTCACTCAGTCTGACGATGATTGGTTGCTTGTCGGCAATTTTGCCGGTAACGGAAGCGGTATTCTGAATGTTGAGTTTGCCGATCTTAACAGTGACAACGATGAAGAGATTATGGTCACTTGGTTTTTGTTCGATGATAAATCGCAGAAGGTGCTGTCTGTTTATTCATCAGCTGTTAAACAAGAGGCGCTTACAGTCTCCGCTTGCATCAGTGAGCCCTATAACCTGATGACGGTTGCCGATGTTTACTTTAACAGCGACAAACAGCTTCTTCTGGGTTATTTTAACTCTAATCGCAGTGGTAATAAGTCGACACTTAAATTAATCGGAATCGACAAAGAAGATAACGTTAAGCTAATAAACGAAACCGCTCTTGATGAGCGAATAACGAGCCTTTCGGGTATTTTTACCGATATTGAGCCGGGCAAGACAACACAGAGATTTTTTATTGACGCAGAAACAGGCGACGGACAATGCATTACACAGGTTTTTTCTTGGAATGTTGAACTGTCAAAGTTCGTGTCACGAATTGATGATTTGCAAAATCCCGATCTGACAGTCCGTAGCAGTGATTTGCATTGTCGCGATATTGACGATGACGGCTATATTGAAATTCCTTTAAGAAAGCCTATGTCAGAAGATATCGGTACGGATATTTCATACGGTTATTTGCTTGTTTGGTGCAAGCTGACCGATAACGGACTTGAACCCTGCAAATACTATGTCGTTAATCTTCTTGAAAATTATATGCTTTATTTCCCTGATGATTGGAAGGAAAAAGTTTTTGTCAAGAGTGAAAACGATTCAAGAAAATGGCATTTTGTAAATTCAAATGACGAAATCCTCTTTACACTAACAGCTCTTGAATTTTCAAAATGGGATGAAAACAGTTCTGATGTTACAGAAATGATTATTATCCAGAATGAAACCGTTTACTGTTGTACGGTTACTCAGGCAGGTGCAGCTGCCGGAATAAGTTCAGTTGATTTGGAAAATTACTTCTCATTGAACATATAAGACGAGGTGTTGGAAATGAAACATATACTTGTTGCTGAAGATGAAGCCGCCATCAGAGAATTTATAGTTATCAACCTTAAACGAAGCGGTTATAAAGTTACCCAGGCTGAAAATGGTCTTCAGGCACTTGAAGCATATAACAACGCTCAAGAAGAGATAGACATTGCGATTCTTGATATTATGATGCCTGAAATGGACGGTCTTACCGTATGCAAGGAGATACGTTCGAAAAATGACAGTATTGGTATTATTATGCTGACAGCAAAAACTCAGGAAATGGACAAGATTACAGGCCTTATGATGGGTGCGGATGATTATGTCACAAAACCGTTTTCTCCATCGGAGCTGATGGCAAGAGTTGATGCTATGTACCGTCGTGTAAGCATACACGGTAAATCTTCTGACAAGGCATCAGACAGCGAGTATATCTTGAAGAGTGGTGAATTCGCTCTCAACCTCAGAAACAGAACGCTTACCAAAAACGGTACGCCGATTGAACTTACTCAGGTTGAATTTCAGATTATGGAATACTTCCTGTCGAATCAGGGTGCCGCATTGGACAGAAATGATATTCTTACTCACGTTTGGGGTGAGAATTATTTTGGCGAAGATAAGGTAGTTGACGTCAATATAAGACGACTGAGAATGAAGATTGAAGATGTTCCCTCAAATCCTGTTCACCTTACAACCGTTTGGGGTATGGGATACAAGTGGATTAACTGAAGTAAGTTTTACGACAAGGAAGTGAGAATGGATGAAGCGAATGAGCGGCATTTCAAAGCGCTGGTTTTTCGGAACCTTTTGCGTCATTGCCGGCATAATTCTTCTTTTTTCAATTTCATCAATTCTTCTGATTATGAGTCATTATTACAACTATGTTGAAATGACTCTGGATTCAAGAGCTTCCGACCTTGTTAATTCTTATTTTTCTCAATATATCGGCAGTAATGACGAGACTTTTGTATCCGGTGCAATTAACTTTGTTGAGGATTTTTCCGACAAGGACATTATGGAAGTCTGGGTTATCGATAAAGACGGTAAGCCGATTGTTTCTTCCTCGGGTTTCGATATTGATTCCGAATCGGTTATGCCTGACTATGAACTTGCCAAAAATTCCGAAACTGATAAAGCCAAATGGACGGGCAGGCTTTCAACAGGTGAAAAGGTTATGGCAATAACTGCGATGATACCTAACGTCAAGGGTGAATATGCTGGTGCGGTCCGTTATATTTCATCCCTTGAAGATGTTGACAGATCGCTTTGCTTTATCGGTTTGTTTGTTTTTATTATTGCGGCGGTTGTTCTTGTGCTTGTTTTTGCTTCAGGACAGTTCTTTATAAGGTCAATTGTACGTCCCGTTCTTCAGGTAAACGAAACTGCCGAAAAGGTTGCTAAGGGTGACCTTACGGCTCGAGTAAACACGGGCGGTATGCACGATGAAATAGATCAGCTTTGTGCTACGTTCAACAATATGGCTGATGAGCTGAGTCAGACAGAAAGTCTAAAAAACGATTTCATTTCGACAATATCTCACGAACTTCGCACACCGCTGACGGCTATTAAAGGCTGGGGAGAAACAATTGTTCAGTTAGGCGACAGTGATCCGGAAACAACTGAAAAAGGTATGTCAGTTATAATTAGTGAATCACAGCGCCTTTCAGATATGGTTGAGGAGCTTCTTGATTTTTCACGTATGCAAAACGGAAAAATGCAACTTAACAAATCAAAAATTGACGTTCTTGCCGAACTCGACGATGCGGTGTTTACACTTAAAGACAGAGCGGTACGAGAGGGTCTT
>JAZRRT010000030.1:0-15158 GCA_045650985.1 Acutalibacteraceae bacterium
GCGAAAACTGCAAATACGTTGCACTGTTCAACACAGACGATAAGACAAGAGAAATCGGTTTCGACATTACGGATATTTCAATAAGCTCAATCAGTTACAGCGTACACGATATGTGGGCACACAAAGAGCACGCCGTAACAAAAGACAAATTCACGGCAAAGGTTAATCCCCACGGCGCAAAGCTGTTCAGGATAACCGCAAAATAAACAAAAAGCTTGCTCGGTCTGTTGACTGAGCAAGCTTTTTTATTATGCTGAATATTTATTTCATTGCAGATACCGTATTTTCAGCAGGGTTACCCACAAGGAACTGCGGAAAATCCGCATTGTCGTTTATTGTCGGCTGACCGTCGCAGGATTCCAGCCATTCGACAAGGTTTTCGGACACGTTCCAATGGCTGAAGCCGCGTACAAACCACGTGCTTTCGGGGAACATACAGGTTGAAGCGTCTACCGTTCCGTCAGGCGAAACGTGGTTGTGACCGTCGCTGACAGCCTGCTTGTATGAGGAATCAAAGGGAGCATCCATCGGTGCAAAAGTTGCGCCGCCTGCAGTATTTGCAGAGTCGATAAGTCCGTCTGTCTGGTAGCTCATATCACCGACAAGCGGCATGGGAGAAACACCGTAATGCGAAACAATGGCAACAGCCATACCGTTTTGCTGAGCTTCCTTGAGAATTTCCTCCGCGTTCATCTGGGCACGATGATACTTGTCAAGTTTCTCAACAATCTTTGCATACTGAGGATCATCGCCAAACACCATATCTATTGCATCGTCGTAATACTCGGCAGGTACAAAGTTGAACACACCGGGCATACAGGCAAAAACATCCGTTGCAAAGCCTGCATAAATCTCATCAAAGCACTCATCAAGAATCTTGTTGACCAAAATTGTAAGAACATTGTAAATTCCCGTATATCTGAGCACAGTGAGCAAATCAAGCACACCCTGATCAACGTTAACTACGGGAAGCATAGTCATAAGGAAATTGTAAAGCTGATTTGCATCAACTCTGCACTGATTTGTAAAGAGCATACCGATAAGAGTAAGACCCTGGAATGCAGAGCACTGTGAAATATACATTTCAACCTTATCACTGCCGTATTCGTCGAGGTAAGCAAGAGCTATTTCACCGCCCTCGCTGAAAGCGTTTATTATAACCTTGTCGTGTCCCGTTACCTCGATAATATCATCAATGTACGCATCAAGCTGTGCGGCTGTTTCGTAAGGGTCAAGACGCCAATCGTAAAGGAAGTTGAATTCATTATCGTAAAGATGCTCTTCAACCGTAACGGCATCACATTCATCTGCAAATGCCGTAAGCACGGATTTGCCCTCGTTATCGCAATCCATTCCCGCAAAAAGCTTTGTAAGCATATGGTCAAGAGATACGGCAAACGAATCCCAACCGCCGAAAATACCGTTAATCAAAGCGGCAGGCAGAAGAGTAAAAATAGTGCCGATCATTACATCGTTTTCGATAGGAAATATAGAATACTCATTGCCGTTTTCATCAACGGAAAGGATAACACCGCCTATACCGTTGACAAACACAACGGGAGTCTTGCCGCAATCACAGCCGTCATCCTCTGCAAAAGCAACCGATGAGCAACCGATAACAAGTGCAACCGCCAAGATAATACTGATAATCGCCTTAAAAGTTTTCTTCATTACGAACAACCTTTCACAGTTTATTTTATTCCGAGCTGTGCCTTGACAAACTGAGTAACACGGTGCATCTCTTCAATCTCGTAGTGACAGCCTACATTAAACTCATCAATACTGCGAGCTCTTGAAGTGTAGCCCATATCGATACCGTCGAGAGTAAGATAATATTTTGCATTAACGGGATAAACCTGACGCTCGGCAACAGAGAAGAAACCGACAACGTCCTGAACAAGCTGTGCCTTTTCGGGCTCTTTCTCATAATTTTTGCAAAGCCACGAATAAAGCTCGGGGTGGAAGTTAGCCATAACACCCGAAAAACCTGCGCAACCCATCTTGAGTGTATCAAGCAACGTTGCCGAGTTAGCGTTGTAAATTTTCAGACCCGTGCCTTCAACTGCATCGAGCTTTGCCTTAATCTGTGCAGGGTTACAGCAGGTATCTTTGAGGAAAGTGAATCTGCCCGTACGTGCAAGCTTGCCGAGGGTTTCAGGTGTCATCAGACGCTTGTAGGGATAGGGGCACTCATAGATACCGAAGGCTGTATCCTGAATTTCATTCATAAATATATCAACGTTCTTCAGCAAAACGTCATCGCTCTCATCCTGCTTTGCAAGACGGTTTGAAATAAAAACGTATCCGTCAACACCAAGGTCTACAAAACGTTTAGCCTCTTCAACCTGGGTGGGAATATCATCTGCCGTGTGACCTGAAGCCACGATTGAGATATTTTTGGGAGTATGCTCAATAATAAACTTAAGCAACTCATATCTTTCCTCAAATGAAAGGAAGAAAATTTCGCTCGACTGGCAGATTGCAAAGATGCCGTCAACACCGCGTTCGCAATACCAATTAATAATCTGCTCAACGGCATTGTAATCAACCTTGTTGTCTGCCGTGTACGGCGTAATCATCGTCGGATAAACACCGTTAGGAATTGATTTAATCATTTTTCTACATCTCCCTGAAAAATTATATCTTTTTGAGCTTGGCGAACTTTGCCATAAGCTTCTTTGTACCTGCTTTTTCAAATGCAATTTCAAGCAGAATATCGTTGCCCATAGGCTTTGCGGAAAGCACAACGCCCGTGCCGAACGTGCCGTGAGAAACGCTGTCACCCACAGCGAGATTTTCAATCGGCTGTGCAGGTTTTGCCGCCGGCTTCGGAGCGGTCGCAGTTGCTTTTTTGAACTGTGAGGAATAGGGGTTGCCACCGGTTGAGCTGCCGATTCCTCCGCCGAATTTCGGAGGTTGCGGTGCAACACCCGTTTCCTTGATAAGCTTCATCGGAATTTCTTCAACAAAGCGCGATGTACGGTTGTGAGTGGTTGAGCCGTAAAGCATTCTTGTGCGTGTTTTTGTAAGGTAGAGCTTTTTCTTGGCTCTTGTGATACCTACGTATGCAAGCCTTCTCTCCTCCTCAATTTCGCCGGGATTATATACAGCCTGCATACCAGGGAATACGCCCTCTTCCATTCCCACGATAAAGACGTTTTCAAATTCAAGACCCTTTGCGGAGTGCAGAGTCATCATAACAACGCGCTCGGCATCCTCGTTCATATTATCAAGGTCTGTCATAAGAGCAACTTCCTCAAGGAAACCAGTGAGTGAAGGCTCATCGTTTTCCTCAGAGTAACGTTGAAGGTTGTTTGAAAGCTCGTTGATATTTGCAAGGCGCTCGGTATAGGTTGCAGGGTCAAGCGCCAGAGAATCAACGTAACCGCTTTCCTTCATACAAGTGTCGAACAAATCTTTTATCGACAGCTCATGCGTTTTTTCAACAAAGCTGCTTATCATATCCGAAAACTCTTTGAGCTTTGATGAAGCACGCTTGAGCTGGGGATAATCCTCCGCGTTTGAAATAACCTCAAAAAGGCTTATTCCGAGAGAATTTGCTATATCCGCAGCGTTTGAAACCGTAGTATCGCCTATTCCCCTCTTAGGCTCGTTGATAATGCGGCGAAGCCTTATATCGTCAGACGGATTATTAATAACGGTAAGATAAGCAATCGCATCTCTGATTTCTTTACGGTCGTAGAATTTGTGACCGCCGAAAATCTGATAAGGTATGCCCATACGCACAAAAGCATTTTCAACCGAGTTTGACTGAGCGTTTGCACGATAGAGCACAGCGAAATCGCAAAAGCGCTTGCCCGAAGCTACGCCGTCAAGTACCGTATCGGCAATATATCTTGCCTCCGACTGCTCATCGTATGAGGTGTTGAGAATTATCTTCTCACCGTCACCGTTGTCGGTCCAGAGCTCCTTGCCCTTGCGCTGATTGTTATTGTCTATAACAGCATTTGCGGCATCAAGAATCGTCTGGGTTGAGCGGTAATTCTGCTCAAGCTTTATAACGGTTGCATTAAACTGTTCCTCAAAAGAAAGAATATTTTCAATCGTTGCACCGCGGAATTTATAAATACTCTGGTCATCATCACCGACAACACACAGATTTCTGTGCTTTGCGGCAAGTATGCTGACAAGCCTGTACTGAGCGTGGTTTGTGTCCTGATACTCATCAACCATTATGTATTTAAATCGGTTCTGATAATATTCGAGAACATCTTTATTCTTTTCAAGCAGTCGCACAGTATTGACTATAATATCGTCAAAATCCATTGCATCGGCACGTTGAAGATTCTGCTGATACAGTTCATACAGTGCCGCAATCTTCTGAAGGCGGAAATCACTGCCTGCATTCTGCTTGAACTCTTCGGGTCCGATAAGGCTGTCCTTGGCTCTGCTGATTTCCGCAAGTGCCGCCTTGTGGCCGATAACACGCTCTTCAATATTGAGTGCTCGCTGACACTCCTTCATCGCCCTGCGCGAATCATCCGTATCGTAAATTGTGAAATGGTTTGAAAAACCGATACTCTCACCGTGCTTGCGCAGTATGCGCGCGCAGGCAGCGTGAAACGTGCTTGCCCAGATGTCAAGCCCGTCAGGACCGAGCATACGCTCAAGACGCTCCTTAAGCTCACTTGCCGCCTTATTTGTGAAAGTGATTGCAAGAATCTCCCACGGACGCGGTGCATTGACGCGCATAAGGTCATCAATCTCGACATAGGCGAAATCGTCACCCGCAAGATACGCTTCAATCGCGTCGATATCATTCTGAGTTACGCAACGTGACAAATCCTGAGAAAAGTAAGCATCACCAAACTGAATAATATTTGCAATTCTGTTGACAAGAACGGTCGTTTTGCCGCTGCCTGCACCTGCAAGCACAAGAAGCGGACCTTTCGTGTGAAAAATTGCACTGCGCTGCATCGCATTCATTTTGCCGAATTGCTTTTCAATTGCTTGTTTTCTTAATTCAATAAATTTCTCGCTGAACATAATATACCACCATTTTAAGATAGGTTATATTTTACTATATATGAATATAAAAGGCAAGGCTTTAAATTTAAACTTTTGTAAAACAAGAAACGGCAGACACAAGTTGCTCAAACTTACGTCTGCCGTTTAATCTGTTTTATTATTCTTCGTCTGCCGCCTTGCGCACAAGTGCACCTGCGTGCACGGGCACGTCGCATTTAAAACTGCACTTCATCATCGGATGCGGTGCAACCTCAATCGGCTCTCCTTTTTCGTTCTGAAGTTCTTCAACTTTAATCGTCAGAGGTTCAGAACCTGCAAGCATAATCTCAAGCTCATCGCCCTCAAAGAAGCGATTGCGCTGAGTAACGTAAACCCTGCCGTTTTCGCAGGAATTCACCTCCGCCATAACGTTCCAGTTGCGTTTATAAACACCGTCATAAAAAATCTGCGCGTCATCTCTCGGGTCACTGAAGAAGAAACCTGTGCAATACTCTCTGTGGCTGACCTTGCGTGTTTCATCAATCATCCACTGTTCAGGCTTGTAATCATCCGTCGGATTCTTGAGATAACCGTCAATTGCGGCGCGGTAAGCGTTAGTTATAACCGCCGTATAGTATGACGATTTGGCTCTGCCCTCAATTTTAAACGAGCTGATGCCTGCCTTCACCATTTCGGGTATATGCTCAATCATACACATATCGCGCGCATTCATTATGTACGTACCGCTGTGATCCTCGGATATGGGAAGATAAAAACCGGGACGTTTTTCTTCCATCAGCGCATATTTCCAGCGGCAAGGCTGTGCGCACTCTCCCCTGTTAGAATCTCTGCCGATAAAGTAGTTGGAAAGAAGACATCTGCCTGAAAACGAAACACACATAGCACCGTGAACGAAGCATTCAATTTCAAGCTCCGACGGTGTTTTGGCTCTGATTTCGGAAATCTCCTCAAGTGAAAGCTCGCGCGCAAGAACAACACGTTTTGCACCCATATCATACATCGCCTGACAAGCCGCATAATTGACAAGACCTGTCTGTGTTGAAATATGAATTTCCATATCGGGAGCATACTTTTTAACAAGCGAGAGAACACCCATATCGGAAATTATCATCGCGTCGACGCCTGCCTCGACAGCAGACTCGATAACCGCAGGCAAAGCAAGCAAATCGCTGTTGTGAGCGAGAACGTTGCAGGTAAGATAAACCTTTTTGCCCTTACCGTGACAGAGTGCAACGGCATTTTTAAGCTGTTGCTCATCAAAATTCTGCGGCGCGGCACGCATACCAAGGCTCGTAGAGCCAAGGTAAACGGCATCTGCACCGTACAACACAGCGGCCTCAAGACGTTCGGTATCGCCTGCCGGTGACAAAAGTTCGGGTATTATCATAATCAATCTTCCTCATTGTCTTTGAGAACCTGTGCCCAGTTATTCTGGAACTGAGCATAGGTTTCAGCCAAATAAATCTTGCCGTCATTATTATGGCAGAAGTAGTAATAGTTTGTATCATCCGGATTGAGCGCAGCTTCAATCGCATCTATGCCGGGATTGCAAATCGGGCCTGCAGGCAGACCGGAGCGAACGCTGTTTGTGTCATAACCGCTCAGATAAGTGCTTGCACCGGAAGAACCAAGTGCAGGAGAAAGATATTTCGTAACGTAATTCTTTGTTGAATCACAACCAAGCGTCGGGTATGATCCCGGGTTGTTAAGTCTGTTGTGAATTACGGAAGAAACCTTTGTCATCTGGCTCTTATCTGCCGCTTCTTTCTGAATAATGGATGCTATTATAATAACCTCATCCATAGTAAGGCCAAGCTCCTCGGCACGCTTTGTATATACGTCACTCCACTTTGTTTCGAAGTTACCGAGGAATTTGTTTACAATACTTGTGGGATTTTCACCGATACCGTTTTCTTTTTCACTTACGAAGAAGTCATAGGTATCGGGGAATATATAACCTTCAAGAGCATAGCAACGCGAACCGTCTTCGGAAATCTGTCCGACAAAGCCGTATTCGTATTCGACCTCTTCAAGTGCGTCATAAATATACTCTGCGGGACAAACATTATTCTCATCAAGCTTTTCAACAATCTGAGGAATTGTCCAGCCTTCAGGGAAAGAAAGACGTATGGTCTTATCCGATGTCTGTTCGGCAAGCATGGCATTAAGCATACCCTCGACGCCCATATCCGCCGTAAGGTAATGCTTTCCGTAAAGATACTGCTCGTCGTCAAAACCTCTGAACTTAGTGATTATATTACAGAACCATCTGTGCTTTATAAGTCCGCTTTTGTCAAGAGCCTTCATAACGTCTTTATACTCTGCGCCCTTTTCAATATCAACGGTGATAAGTTCATCATCCCTGCCGATAGCGAGAACGTCGTTGATACATGAAATTCCGTAGGCGGCAAGAGAAGAAGCACAGATAAATATTATAAGAGCCAACAATATGCGGCGTAATCTTGTAACCTGATCCTGCTCTTTTACTCTGCTGTCGTTTACAGCTTGTCTTTCTCTTTTTCGTTTTTCTTCGCGCGCCTTTTCTTGCGCATTACGATGCTCTATCTGTGCTTTGGAAGGCTTGCGTCCCGCAAAATAAATTGACTTATCCTTCTTTGCAGGCAAAGCAGGTTCTTCATAAGCAGGCTTTTGATATTCATTTTCGTCAATTTCAACTTTGAAGTTTTTGACTACATCACGTCTGCTTGCCTGAACGTTGAAGCCGCTGTCGGATTCAACCGGCTTGAAGCGGCGTGCATCCGGACGTGATACCGACTCTGCAGGCTGTGCAGGTGCCGCAGGTCTTGCAGGCTGTGCGGGTGCCGCAGGTCTTGCAGGCTGTGCAGGTGCCGCAGGTCTTGCAGGCTGTGCGGGTGCCGCAGGTCTTGCAGGCTGTGCAGGTGCCGCAGGTCTCGCAGGCTGTGCGGGTGCCGCGGGTCTTGCAGGCTGTGCGCGTGCCGCAGGTCTTGCAGGCTGTGCGGGTGCCGCAGGTCTTGCAGGCTGTGCAGGCGCCGCAGGTCTTGCAGGCTGTGAGGGCCCCGCAGGTCTTGCAGGCTGTGATAATTTTGAAGTCTGCTCGTGATGAGCAAGCCACGAATCAAAATCATCGTCAAATTCAATTTCAAATTTCTTCTTATCGTCCATATGTAACTCCTATCCTGTGTTCAGCAAAAGTAGTTATCTTTTTCGGTTACTATTATGTCCACCTTACGGTCATATTTACCGTGAGGGAGATTATTTTTTATGAGAGACGAATAGCCGAGACCTATACAAGCACCGTTGTAGGCAGACAAAAATCTGTCGTAATATCCTTTGCCGTATCCGAGACGATAACCCGAACTGTCATACATCAGCGCAGGAACAATGCACACACTCGACGTATAATCACGCAGAATCTCGCATTTTTCCGGATCCGGTTCCATAACACCGAAAGCACCGGACACAAGATCCTCTCGACTTTTTATAATGTAAAACTCCATATCCCTTGTGCCGGGCACACACCTCGGCGCCGCAACGGTTTTGCCGACCGACAATGCTCGGTCTATGATAAACGAAGTATCAACCTCAAGCGGCTTGGAACAGTAAACAAGCACTGTTCTTACCTCGCGAAATTTCCAAAGAGTCAGAAACTTGTTCTGAATTTTGAAATCCATACGCTGTTTCTCGTTGCGTGAAAGCCCTTTTCTCCACTCCAGAGACGACGCTCTCAACGCATTCTTTTCGGGTCTGATATCCTTAATCATTGTAAAGACTCTCCCAAAGTGCATCAGCCTTTTCACTGCCGATAAATTGCTCCGCAATCACTTTGCCGAACTTAAGGGCAACACCGCAGGCTTTTGCCGTAATTATTCTGCCGTCGACACAGACCGACTTATCGCTGAGCTTTGCACCCGTCAGATATTCTTCAAAGCCGGGGAAACAGATTGCCTCTTTACCGACGAGCATACCTTTTTTGCCGAGAATGCTCGGTGCGGCACATATAGCGCAGACGTATTTTCCTTCAGCATAAGCGTAGTCGATAAAGCTGTTGACTTTTTCACTGTTTT
The DNA here is from genome assembly GCA_045650985.1 of Acutalibacteraceae bacterium. Classification (GTDB taxonomy): domain Bacteria; phylum Bacillota; class Clostridia; order Oscillospirales; family Acutalibacteraceae; genus UBA8612. Next base: position 9,036 of record JAZRRT010000030.1, read on the forward strand.
CGAGGTTGATAGTGCCGGGCATTCCGCCGGGAAGCACAACCGCCTCAATACTGCCGTCAGGCTCAATATTATCGATAACCACGTCACACACAACGGGTATTGCGTGAGAGCCGCTCACGCTTGAACCGCTTACACCGACAGTTTTAACGTCAAGACCCGCTCTTCGCAACACATCAACGGTTGCAAGTGCTTCAACCTCTTCAAAACCTTCTGCAAGAAAAACATAAATCATCTGAGCATCCTCCTTTATTCAAGTGTTAAACCTATATATGAATTTTGTTCTGTCAAATCGATTGCCGCGTTGTCGAGCGCAAGCAACATACCGTATCTGTATGCCTCGTTCTTTTCGGCAGGCGTTTTTATACTGCCGCCTTCATAAACCGAAAAGAGCATTCCGTCAGTTTCATAAAGCTCCGTGCCGTACTTTTCCTGTTCTTTGCGGATGTAGTCCGTATGCCCATCGCTCCAGCAAAAGACATTTATTCCGCGCGTGACGAATGCGGCGCCGACAGGCTGTTTACGGGCATAAAACGAGGTCTTATAACCAAACTTCGAGTAGTAAGAGAAAAGTGACGGCTCCGCGGGCACAAGTGCAATAAAGCTTTTTTCGTTTTGCTTTGCAAAGTCTTCAGCTTTTTTCAGCAGAGAAGCCATATATCCCTTGCCCCTGTGCTTTTTGAAAGTTGCGGCAGCAAACAGATAATATCCTTGCCGTGCGCAAAGTTCACCATCAATCAAGTAAAGTGTGCTGACAAGCTCCTCCCCTTCTGTCAACGTAAGACAGCGGCAGGAACCGTGTGTATCCAGAAAAAAGCGTATATAATCTTCGTTATCGCCGAAGGCTTCGTGCCACAGTTCGACAGCCTGCTCCTTCAAAGCCTGATTTTCAAATCTGACCACAATCATTCACACTCTGCAATATATTTTTCAAGCCATATCTCGGGGTAATAAGAGCGTTTTGCCTTGCGCAATCCTTCCGAGCCTGTATCTTCTTCTCTGTTAATCAGGCTGTAATTGCCGCAAAGACGTATTGCCATTTCACGGTTAATAATCGCATAAGACCCCTGTACCGAAGAATAGGCTTTTTCAAAATGAGTACAAAACATACCGTCTTTAAGCTTTTCGCCAAAGGAAAAAGCAACCACCTCTCGGCCCGCACGGATAAGACCGCCGTACAAACCAAGCTCATCAAAATGAGCAAGAGCGAGGTTGAGCGCATTATGCTCGGCTGAAATAGCCTCTTCATCCTTATACTCGTTGAGGATAAGCCACCGCTCATTCATAGCGGCACACTGACCGATATTGGCAGGATTGATTTCTTCGAAGCTCCAATCGGGATTGTTTTTGATAAAAGCAGAAATATGGTTACGTTTGCTGTGATATTTTCTGCCTGCAAGGTTTGCAAGGTCACTGCTTTTATAAATATAATCAAATCGGCTTTCATCGGCGCTGAACGTAAATTTATCGGGGAACAGCGATTCAAGCCTTTGCTTTTCTTTGAGCGAACAGCCGGATATAATCACACGGTTGCCGTCCTTGCGTGCATCCTCGATAACAAGCTCTGTCATTTGCTTAAAATCGCCGTTACCGGTCGGACAGCAGTAGTTTACACCGTCCTGCGTGATATATTTTGCAACAAACATATCGTTATGAAAAGCAATTTGCGTTTTGTAAACGTTTTTCCAGATAAACAGCGTGCCGAAACAATATTCGCAACCCATATTTTCGGTTGCGGTAAGAATCTTTTCCGCGCGCGGCTTATCCGACATTGTTATCGGATGAAATTCAAGCATAAATAAACTCTCCGGGCAATGAATCTGTTATCATCTGCGCAATCGTTTCAATCGGCAGAGGTTTGCCGTCCTTTGCGCAGGTTATAACGTGCCAACCCATCTTCTCCGCGGCATACATCGCCGCCTCACGGCAACGGTGAAGATATCCGACGTCAGCTTCGTGAACGTCCTTCTTCTCGCCCGTCTTTTCACTTCTCATCGACATAAGTTGCTGAGAAACCTCGATAGGCATATCGAGATAAATAACCGCGTCGGGCTTGGGAATACCGAGCTTGACGTATTCAAAATCCTCAAGCCACTGAATATAGCTGTCCCAATCCTCACGGGGCATTTTTTCAAGCTGATGGTATGCGTTTGAAGTTGTATATCTGTCTGCAAGAATGAGCTTGTCCGCCTCATAATCTGCCTGCCAATGCTGTTTGAAACTCGCAAAACGGTCAACCGCAAAGAAGGCGGAAGCGGCAAAAGCGCCGACATCCTCAGGTTTGTTGCCGAAAGCGCCTCCAAGATACATTCGTACGAGTGTGCTTGACGGGTCTTCGTAATCGGGTAACTTTATCTGTCTGTATGCGCAGCCTTTGCTGTCAAGGTAATTTTTGAGAAGAGATATCTGCGTGGACTTTCCGCTTCCGTCAAGTCCTTCGATCACTATCATTCTGCCCATTTCGGTTTATCCGCAACGAAAAAGCGTTGCTTCCTCCTGTTGAAAATTCATTTGCACATAACTCACCTAATTATACATTAGGCATTATAGCATATATTATTGCATATTTCAATTATTTAATATTATTTATTAATTATTCCGCTTATTGACTTTTCTCCGACTTTTAGGTATGATTATTTTAATTGTGACAAGTATTCAAATAAACATAGACGGAGGTCTGAAATATGGACTGTAAATCCGGTGTATACGTATTAGGTTACAGCAATTGCAAAGAAAAAATGTGCGCGGCAAGCGGAAGAATATCAACACAGCCGGGCAACGCACTCGGTATATGGGAAAAATCACAGGATGACGAAAAAAACGCAACCCTTATCGACAAGGTAACACGCTCAGGTCATAACTCTACCGTTGAGCACATTATGTTCAACCTCGCATTCAACGACGTTTCCGTCATCGTAGAGCAATTTATGATTGAGTTCAGACTCGCATCATTTACGGTAAAGTCACGCAGGTACGTCGATTTTTACGATGCAGGCTTCTACGTGCCGGAATTCAGCAGCGAAGAAAACAAAGCCAAATACACTGCTCATATTTCCTCACTTTTTGAAGCATACAAAAAGATGACCGACGCAGGTATACCGAAAGAAGATGCAAGATTTGTTCTTCCCTACTGTTTCTTCAGCAATTTCTTCTGCTCACTCGGCGGCAGAGAACTTCTCCACGTTCTCCACGCAATGCTGCACGGCAGAGGCAGTAAAATACCTGAAATTTACGCTCTCGGTAAACAGCTTCTCGAACAGGTAAAAGAAATTGCCCCCGGTGTAATCACCGGATTCGAAGAAAGAAAGCCGAAAAAAGCAGATGTGCTTGATCTGAGCTTCATTGAGCCTGACCGCACAGAATCACCCGACGAGCTTGTAGAGTATATAGGAGGAAGCAGTAACGCATCCGAAACCGTTGCAACAGCGGCAATGCTTGAAGCAAACGTATACTCCCCCACCACGGTAAAGACCGCTGTAAAAAACAAGGCAACAAGAGAAAAAATCATAAAATCTGTTATAAATTCCTCACGTCCCAGAGCACTCGAGAGCGTTCAGTTCACCTTTGCACTCAACAAGGTTTCACTTTCAACTCTCACTCATTTTGCCCGCCACAGAATCCACTCGATTCAGGTGCCGTCACTCAACACGGTAGACCGCAACGACTGGGTAAAACCGCACAGCATAACCTCTGACAAAGAGATATTTGCAACATATACGGAATGCTTTGAAAACAGTATAAAGCTCTATAATGAGCTCAAGGCAGACGGCGAAACGAATGCTCTGCCCTATCTCATCCTCAGCGGCAATACACTCAGCATTGTTTCAACAATGAACGGCAGAGAGCTTCTGCTCTTTATGAAGCTGAGAAGCTGCACGAGAGCACAGTGGGAAATTCAGATTTATGCAAACAGAATGCTTGAAATTCTCCGAAGAGAAGAGCCCGAGCTTTTCGGTTACTACGGACCCAGCTGTTACGTTGACGGTTTCTGCCCCGAAGGCAGACTCACCTGCGGCAGAGCGGCAGAAATGAAAGAAAAATACGGTATATAAAGCAAAACAGCAGCGATTAAAATCGCTGCTGTTTTTTGTTTGTATCAGAATTTAAGAAGATACGCAAGTGCTGTAAATATGTTTTTGAAGAAGTTGCTTATGCTTGCAATCATCTCTTCAAAAGCGTTATCGTACCGGGTATAAGGCTCATCAACCTGAATGCTGAATTCACCGTTTTCATAAACGTAAACATCGGTTTCGATTGTGCCTGTTTTTTCATCAAGGACTATTGTGCGAGCGCCGTAAGGACCTGCCTTTGAGAACTGACAGCCGTAAGTCATACCGAGCGTTACGCCTCTCCATTCGCCGGTATATCCGCTTGTATGCCAATGGCCGAAGAAAGCACCTACAACGTTTTTGCTTCGCCATGTTTCAAACTCTGAAGTAACAGCACCGGGTTTTACAATACCCTCTGCGTGGCCGTGAGCTATTTCGCCGTTAAGACGGTAAGCCTTTGCGCCGTCAATAAGCGCACCCTCATCCCAGACATTGCACTCTTCGTAAAGGTTGCCTATATCGTCAACGGGAGAATGCTCAAAAACGACAGATGGTACGTTGCCGTTATCGTAAGCTGAAAACCAGGCTAGCTGCTCTGAAGTAAAGCTCTTGCCGTTATCAAGCATCCACAAACCGAAAGCAGGCTCATCGGAATCGGAAGAGAGAACAGGAATATAACAATCGATTTTGCCTTCGGAATCATCAGACATATCAACTGTCATATTATTCGGATACGATGCGTAAATCTCAAGCCAATCCTCATTTGTAACATCGCTGTTATAATCGTTGTTGCCCTGTGAAATTGCATAAGGAATGCCCGAAGCCTCAATGGGAGCGAAAATATCCGCAACTGCCTTTTTGGTGTTTTCAAGTGTCGCGGCATAGTCACCGTCAACCGTTACGCCCTCCTGAAAGAGCTTATCGTCAGAAATATCACCTGCACGGGAATCCTCAACAATATCGCCTGTTATAACGATAAAATCGGGGTCGGTCTGTTCAATAGCCTTTTCGATAAATTCAACCAGACCGTGCGCAATATAAGCATCATCCTGCGGGTCGGTAATCTGCAGAACAGTAAATTTACCGTCGTCACCGAACCGAAGCGCACCGTCATCTACGGCATTCGCGCCGAAAACAAAACAAGAAAATACCAGACAAATGCTGAGAAGTACGGAAATTAATTTTTTCATTCTGATTTCCCCCTTACTTTTTTAAAAAAATCCCCGACTAATCGCCGAGGATTTATAAAAGGACTTATTTTGAAAGAAGAGATGCAGCATCCTTATCGAGATATACAACCACATCGTCATGATTCTGAAGAACGGATGCGGGAAGCTGAGGTGTAACCTCACCCTCGACCATACCCTTGATAGCCTGTGCCTTGCCTGCGCCTGTTGCAACAAGAACAATCTTCTTGGAGCGCATAATTGAACCGATACCCATTGTCATTGCATATCTCGGCATCGGAGCATCGTCAAAATAGATTGAGTTTGCGTTGATTGTGCTCTCGGAAAGAGTTACGCGGAAAGCCTCATCCGTAAACTCATCAGCAGGCTCGTTGAAAGCGATATGACCGTTGTGACCGATACCGAGAAGCTGTACGTCAATGCCGCCCTTAGCCTTGATAGCCTCTGCATAGCGCTTGCTCTCTGCGTCGTAATCCGTTACGTTACCGTCAAGGAAACCGACGTTTGCAGGGTCAATATCAACGTGGCTGAAAAGATTCTGGAACATAAAAGTATAGTAGCTGTTTTTGTTATCCTTGGGAAGGTCACAATACTCATCAAGGTTAAAGGTGCTTACATTCTTGAAACTGACCTTGCCGTCGGCATAAGCCTTTGTTATGTAATTATAAGTCGGTACGGGAGTTGCGCCTGTTGCAAGTCCGAGTACGCAAGAGGGATTTTCGTTGATGAAGTCGACGTAAAATTTGCCGAGCTCCTCACCAATCTGTGCTGCGTTTTCAAGTACGATAATTTTCATATCTTTTTACCTTTCTTTCCTTGGTTTTTTGCTTCAAGTTGCATCGAATACTACTTCATTATATATTTTTTCAATCTCTTTTTCAACACTTTGC
>JAZRRT010000031.1:0-12850 GCA_045650985.1 Acutalibacteraceae bacterium
CTCCAGTGCTGCGATTGCTGCTGATTTCGGTGATGTTGCTTCAGCAACAGCAGTCGGCGCAGGCGGCGTTGCAGGTATTTCTTACGCAAAGCTTTCCTCCGCTTATTCATCAGGTGCAACACTCGGCACAACGTCTACACCCGACTATTCCGAATGCAACTACGGTGCAGGCGGGGTCATAGGTATACTTGACTATCAGGGTGACAGTTGCGCTAACCTTATCTTTGACCTTAACCTTTCAATTACCGATCAGGTTGTCGGTAAGATAATCAACGGCAGAGTTTCGGATAACGATTCAGGCGCGAAGACAACAAAATATCTTACAGCCGGCAGTGTTTCAGACGGCGGCGAAGAGTTTATGAGTCTTCAGTTCGGTTACGTTAAGGGCGCATATCCCTACATCAAGGCATTCTTCCGTAATGATGTTTCCCCGACAATCCGTATCAACGCTCTTCTCAGCGTTGTTGCACTTCAGCTCAATGAGCTTGATGTTTCCGCCGCAAACGGTGACGGCATCTCAATGGCTCTTAATATTCCCACAAGCTTCGAGTATAAGTACACAGGTAATGACGACCTTGATAATGCCGGCGTTTATACGTACAACTACTCCGACAGGAATACTCTTGTCGATGCAGCACAGGGCGTTATCGATGATGTTACACATACACTCTCAATCCAGAGAACTCAGAATGAAGCTCAGTATGTAAACTTCGTCATTTCAATCGGTGCAAAGGATGGCAACACCTCTGATGCAAACGGTAATGTCTATGCAGATATTGCAACACGTCTTGTATCACGTCTTTGCCCTCCGATGCTCGGTACGGAAACTCATCCCTATCTTGTAGCAACCCAGAAGGACCTTGAGCACGTCGGTATGACTGCCGCAGAGCTCAATTCAGTTCCTTCGGATTCTGCAAATATGATGTATAAGCAGTGGGCAACTCCCATCCTTGAAAACGGCACACCCACAGAAGGTGTTGTCAACTTCAGACTTATGGGTTACGTCCCGCTGACAGATTACAGCAGAGAACCGATTGCAGATCTCACAAACGAGACCTACAACATTTCTCACAACGGCACTACTTACGTTATCAACAACAAGGGTATTTCCTTTGACGGTAACGGTTATTCAATCAGAAACCTCGGTTCAAGGCTCTTTGCAAAGCTCGATTCAACTTCAGTATTGAGAAATATGACGTTTGAAAACGTCAGCTTTGCAAATACAAGCCTGATAGGCGAGGTAGCAGGTACGGTAGAGGGCGTCAACGTTTACGGTGCGGCATCCGGCAGTAACGTAGCAGGTATTGCAAACACTGTAAGCGAAGGCGGTAAAATAATCGGCTCGGTTGTCAACCTCGAATATGCCGATACTTCTTCCGTAAGCAATGTTGCAGGTGTTGCCGTTACAAACAACGGTACAATCGAAAAGTGCGCTTCCGTCGGCAACTTCAGCGGTAACGCTGTTTCCGGTATGGGCGGCTTGGTTGTTACAAACAACAGCAAGATTGTTGACAGCTTCACTATCGGCAATATGCAGTTTAACGATGCAACCAACCTTGGCGGCTTTGTAAATACCAACAACGGCAGTATCAGCAACAGCTATACTCGTTGCAATATCATAATCAGCGCTAACCCTGCTGACAGAGTCATCGGCGGCTTTGTTGCACACAACAACAGCGGTGCATCAATCAGTAACGCTTACTCATCAGGTATGTTTAAGCTTGCAGCCGATACTTCTCCGCTTAATATCTTTGCGGCACAGTCCGCAGGTACGCTTACAGACTGTATGTTTGATAAGCAGATGAGCGGCAGCACATTCAGCGGTATCTACGATATGGCTGAACGTACACTTGATATTGTAAATCTCACAAATCATCCTTCAATGATCAGCAGCGCTGAAGAGGGAGAAGATGAAGTTATCGCTTACACTGTTACCGCTCCCGTAATCGATGCTTCAACCGATACGTATCACAGCATCTATTATCCGCAGCTTACTTCAATCCTCAAGACAGAGGCTTACGAAACTCAGACTGACGATAACGGTGAAGAGGTACAGGTCGAAACGGTTGACAGCCGTATGTACAGAGTGCTCAGAGCCTACTCATTCATAAGCTCTGCAACTGCTCTCGTCGGCAACGATAACTACATCGATAATCTTGCTCTCGGCAGTTCAACTGCATTGAGCTATGATTCACTCAATAATGACCTTTGGCGAAAGACTGCAGGCTCCGACCTTGCTTCGGCAACCTTCTTCGGTTCAGCAGGTTCCGGTGTCAACGGCAGAAGGATTGCTGCTGTGGCAACTCTGCCGTCAGGTTATGACGCTGCTGCCGATAACACAACGGTTATCAGCGCTGTCAAACCTATCAGGGATTTCTACGATATTGCTATCGAGGATGCTCAGCTTGACCTCTTTGTTGAGGTTACGGGTGCAGCTCATCCCAACTTCGCAGGCGGCCAGGGTACATCAGAAAATCCGTTTGAGATTTCAACTCCTGCTCAGTTTGTTGCACTTTCGTTCTACGGCACAAATGCTGACAACAACTTTAAGCTTATCAACGATATTGATATGGCTTCAGCTGTCTGGAGTTCATACATCGACAACTTCAAGGCTAACCTCAACGGTAGCGGCTTCGCTCTTTCCAACGTAACAATCGGTGAGGACGGTAACGATTCACTCTTCGGTAAGATTGACGGCGGCAAGATTGATAAGCTCGGTGTTGCCGGTATTGATGTAACTGTCAACGGTGCAAGCGGCGGTATGCTTGCAAGCTCCGCAACAGGCGGCGCATCAATCACCAACACTTACGTTGTCGGTACTCTTACAACAGCAACTGATTCGGATCAGACCAATATCGGCGGTCTTGTAGGTGAAATCGACGCTTCAACAATTGACGGCTGTGTTGTATCGGGCAAGATTGTTTCCGATGCTGACGTAACAGGCGGAGCGGTCGGTTCAGCTCAGGACGGTACGGTTGTTGCAAACGTTCTTTCAACCGTTTATGTTGACGGCGGAGAGGGCACGACAGCAGGTGTTGTCGGTACGGCAGTTGATTCTGCTCAGATCAGCTCCTGCATCTTTGCTTCCGATGTCAAGGGCGGCACAAACGGCAACATTATAGGCAATGGCACAGCAGGCGATTCAAACTGCTACTACGATAATCAGATGTCATCTGTAATCGATGAAGCAGACGGTCGCACAACTCACTACCTCACAGGCGGTGCAACAATCTCTGAAATCTTCGGCGAAGATACAGCAATGGTTTATATCGATGGCTTCGCAGGCTATCCTGTTCCCGCAGGTATGGCAAGCGGTTCGGATAACTTCCTTGCAGGTCTTAAGCTCGCAAGTGCAAAGATTAACCTTGCAAGCGGCGCCGGTGCAGGTACACTCAATTCCTTCACAACAATTACTGCTCCCGCAGGTTTCGGTAAGCTTACCTTTGCAGGCGGCTCACCCGCTTACCTTGTCAATATAACCGATACACAGATTAATACAGACACAGCTCAGCTTGCTCTCGGTGCGATTGAAAACCGTCAGGTAACATACAGCCTCGGTGACGGCAGCTTCGATGGCGGCAAGATGTTCAGATTTGTTGATGTCTTTGTCGGTAAGACGCTTAAGGTAACTTACGTATTCAATAACCTTGCAAACGGTGAAAACGCTGTTCTCACAGCTTACTCGGGTATGAGCAACGTATCTGCCGTAACGGCACTTGTTTCTCCCGATAAGCACACGGATACGCTCTGCTCAAGTATGGTAATTCCTTATGATGCAGATGCAGGCGCTTACATCGTCAGAGTAGGTGCAGAGCTTCCGTCTGATTATGCTGTCAACACTGTCAGTGCAGACGTTCGCAAGAACGGCTCAAGCGTTGTTGGCGGAATTGGCGGCGAGTACGATACGAACAGCGGCACCTACGTGCTTGCAATCGCAGGCGGCAATGAAATTGACTGCGACGAGATTGTAATTACCGTCAACGTCAAGGATGCACCGTGGGGTATCCGCAATTTCTTCAACATTTTCTAAATTAATTTAACGAAAGGGGGATCGGCCGACTATGAACACTAAAAAGAAAAATACAGTTCAGTTGATTGTTGCAGGCATAGCTCTTGTATTCGTCGCTATCGGCGGTACGTTTGCCTGGTTTGCTTCAAACAGCGCCTCGCGTGTCGATCTTATTGGTGCAACTGTTGCCAGCCCAAGCATCGAATCGGGTTTCGGCGAGATTCAGATTTATGATCCAACTCTTATGGATTGGGTTGAATATGACGGCGAAGATCCCCTTAGTTTCGTTCCCGGTCAGTCGTACAGCTTCAGAGTCACTTTCTATGCAAATGAAGAGCAGAGCATTTGGCTCAGGCTGAACGACCTTACGGATTCAGGCGGAGAGGAGCAGGCTAAGCTTTATAACGTTCTTGATTACAGAGTCAAGAATGCGGCAAATCCCGATGCTGAATTTTCTCCGCTGAAAAACGTAATAACCGAGTCGGAAGGCAAACTCAACGCAGAGATTGTTTCCGCACGTAAGGCAAATACGTTTGATCAACAAAATACGAAGTATATTTGTTATTACGACCTTATGCTCAGCGGCGATGATGCCGGTAACGAATACTTCGATAAACAGTTCAATGCAACAGTAGAACTTATTATTTCCTAAAAAAATTGCAACTCGGAAGGATAGCCATGAAAAAAGTAATCTCAAAAATCATAAACGTAGTACTTGTTTTAGTAATCCTGCTTGCATCAGCACTTATTGTTGTTACGGGAATCAATAAAACAAAAGGCAAGCCGACAATGGTTATGGGTTACGGTTTTATGGCTGTCCTTACAACGAGTATGGAACCTGATTATCCGGTAGATTCGGTTGTTGTCATCAAAAAAACCGATTCATCCGAACTCAAAACAAACGATATAATTACCTTCTATTCAAGCGACCCTACGCTCAATAATATGATTGTTACTCACCGTATTATGGAAATACACGATAACGGTGACGGTACGCACAGCTTCACCACCAAGGGTGATGCAAACCCGATAAACGATAAATATGACGTTGAAAGCGAACGGATTATCGGTAAGGTTGTTTCAAGAAGTTCGCTTATGGAAAAACTTCAGAATGTACGCAGTAATCCCGGCACGTTCTTTTTGGTCGTTATGCTTCCGTTAACTGTTGTTATCGCACTTGAATTATTTGATTTAAGTAAGCGTAAAGCAGCTGTAAAGGAAGAAAACAAAAATGAAGAAGATAAGAAATAAAATACTGATTGCTGTCAGTGTAATTATATTTTTGCTGTCGTTGCTTATCTGGGTGCCCCGTATTATGGGTATGAGCACCTATTATGTCAGCTCAGACAGTATGGAACCGAAAATACCCAAAGGCAGTTTTGCTTTTGTTGAAACACTCGTCTTCGAGGATATAAGGGTAGGGGAGGATGTTCTTGTTTTTTCTTCGCCCTACAATTCAAAAACATTTATGCACCGTGTTGTTGCTGTCAACTCTGATGAGCAGCTGATTTACACAAAAGGTGATAAGAACAATACGCGTGACCCGTTGCCGACAGAGTTTTCTGCGTGCAGCGGCAAAGTAAAGTTTCATATTCCGCTTGTCGGTTATGCCGCTTGGGCGCTTGATACGCTTGCAGGCAAAATCGCGGTGGTTGTTTTCTATATCGTGTGTGTGGCTGTTCTTATTGAAGGTCACAGAGCAAAGAAATCGAAAAAAGAGGTGGATGCCTGATGAAAAATAAAATAATCTGCCTTGTGCTGTCCCTTGTTCTTGTCGGCGGTCTTGTCGGCGCCAACGGGGCTTATGCGTGGTTTGTTTCAAGCTCAGGTGGTGCGTCGGGCGGTGCAGGTGCGCAGCATCTTTTCACAACGGGTAACGTCGGCTATACGCTCGTCGGTGACCTTGCTTATCCCGAAGGGGCGGAAACAATCATCCCTGAGGATGAGCTTCTGGTTAATCTTGCCGATGAGGAAAAGCTCGCTTCTGATGAAAATTGTAAAATGTACCTGAGCAATACTTCAAGTGTTGATTCTCAGCTTCGTATAAAGATTGTTTATGATTACGGCGATGTCAGGGAAAACGTCTATACCTCCGCCGCGGATGCAAAATCTCCTCTTACGGTTGAGTTTGCGGACGGTGCAACGTGGACTTTTGATAACGGCTATTTCTACTACGGCACGTACGATTCTGAAAAAAAATCTTCCTCAGTTATATCTGCGTACGTTATCCCTGAGGATGGCACGGAGTCTGAGCCTGAAGTTATTCCGCTCTTCAATTCAATCCGTTACAGCGGTGAGAATACCGAGAGCAGTGCGATTTCGGGAAAAACTCTCAACGTAAAAGTTATCTTCGAAGCAAGACAGTCCGAGTATGTCGACTGGGTTGATGTCGGCACAATCTATACGAAAACCACTCCCGAAACAGAGTAATTTATGAAAATATTTAACGTTATCTACAATATTGTCGCCATTACAATAACTCTTGCCTTTGTGTTTACTATTGGCGTTATTGCTACGGGTACGGATGTTTATTCCGTCGCAACTCCGAGTATGGAGGATGAAATCTCCGAGGGCTCGATTGTTTTTGTACGCAAGGCAGATTCTTATGTTGAGGGCGATATAATTAACGCAAATCTTTCCGGCGACGGTACGTTTACTCACCGCATAATCGGGCTTGACGGCGAAAGACAGCTCGTCTACACGAAGGGTGACGCTAACCCTTCAGCTGACCCGTTGCCAACGTCTGTTGCAAATATCAACGGTAAGGTGCTTTTCAGCGTGCCGTATCTCGGTATGCTTTCGCTCAATTTTAACAGCACGACGGTTATTTTTGTTCTTGCAGCAGTTTTGCTTGTTCTTATCGTAATCCGTTTTATTATCACAAAAAAACCAAAGGAGGTAACCGAAAATGAAAAAGCTCAATAAACGCAACATTTTCAGTGTTGTTCTTGCGTTGATGCTTGTATTTACGGTCGGCTTCTATTCTTCGGCAGAGCAAACAACAGCCTGGTTTACTTCAACGGGCGATAATTCTCAGGATTTCCTTATGGATACTATCAATGTTGAATATTCAGGTTTTGATCCCGATAACCTTACAATGCAATTTGATGCTTCAACGAAGTTTGATGATGCGGATGAGCGAAGCAAAATGTTTGAGCATGCTTGCAAATTCTTCGTCGTTACTGTTACAAACAATGGTGGCCGAGATGCACTTGTATTTATCGATATTGCAAGTGAAATCACAGAAGACAAAGGTCTTCGCTATTATGTTCACGAGTATAACCCAAACGAGATTACAACTTATGAAGCTGACCAGCTTACCGAAGTTGCACCCGACGTGTTCCAGAATGCTGACGGCAAGCGTGTAATCAAAAGCGGGGATAATTATTTCAGAGCTTCCACGATGATTGCGGATGATGCAAACGCACAGGCTTATCAGATTGGCGGTCAGCCGCTTCTTATCGAGCTTGGTGCAGGTCAGTCAAAGAGCTTCTGCTGCGTATTCTGGGTAGAGTACGATGAGTTTATCAAGACTGAACCTGTTGACGGTGTGCGTACGGCAGATTTCAACGTCGACGTGCTTGTCAATGCTGTTCAGGCTGAACATTATCCGATTGAAGATACTTATTCGATTTCCGAATAAGATTTTAACTTAACTTTTTTCTGAAAGGGCGCAAGTCTAATGAGCAAGAAAAATACAAAACAGAATAAAAAACGCAGGCTTAATCCGTTTGTAATTGTTGCTTTGGTGATTTGTGCTCTGGCAGTGCTTTATTCCGCAACCACCGCATGGCTTACAGGCAGCATTCCGAATCCCATCCGTTTTACACAGCTTGAGGATTTCGATTATAAGATGAATGTCTATTTCGAAAACGGAGACAGCGACGTAACGGTTGTAAGCGATTATGATTGCAATTCTGCTGCAATCGATCCCATCAGTGTTGATTTCGCTAACCCGAATGCCGAAAATTATGTCGGCAAGCTTCGCGTAGAAATCAGACAGACAGGCAGCGGCGTTGCTTACTCAAGGGTCAGAGTTTCACACGAGTGGGTCAATTCTGTTACAGGTCGACTTCAGGGTGACAGCTATCTGCCTTACACGGTTACGGAAGATTTTGTCGATAAGCGTGACGTTGACGGATACGTTTATTTCAACGGCGCAATGAGTGAAAGCGAACAGTATACGGTGGTTGTCAACGGCTTTGATTCTGCCGAGTTTGATGCGTCAACCGTTTCTTCACTCAGCGGCAAAACGGAGCTTCTTATCAACGTGTCTGTTGATGCCGTTCAGTTCAATCGCTATCAGCAGATATGGGGTATGGATTCAATCCCTTGGAAAAAATAATTCAATCATTAGTTGGAGATTTTGATTAATGGCAAGTCACAGACAAAAGAAGAAAAAAAGCGCCGCAGCCGCCAAGCAGGCAGCGGTTCAATATAAAGGTAAAAACGCTCCGGTCAGACCTGCCGTCCCGCCAAAAAAGGTTGAGGAAGCTCCAAAGCCTCAGGATACGGTGACAAAGCAGGAAAATAAGCCTCAGCAAACAGCACCGAAGGCAGAAAGCAAGCCTCAGAAGCCTGAGCCGTTGCCTTCAAAGCCCCAAAAGGAGGCAACTCCGAAGAGCGAAAAAAGAAACGAAACGGCAAAACCTAAAGAAAAGCAGAAGAGTAAGGCGCAGCCTTCAAAATCCGCCAAACAGGCTAAAAAAGGCGGCAAATCAAAGCCTGCTCCCAAAAAGAAGGTTAACCGTAACGTTAAGCTTTCCAAGCGTATCACGCTTAAAATCGAGGAATTCGGCGTTCGTAAGTTTGCTGCGATTGTTCTTGCCGTCAGTGTGGTTATTGCCGCTGTATGTATTATTATGTGGGTAACTTCAAGCACGTTCGGCATTCCGGATAATGCGGTTATCGAGTATAAGGGCAGAAACATTGCTTCAAACATTACACAGACCGTGCTCGATGATATTGATAAGCAGTATGAATATGCCGACAATATGAAGCGAAAAGGAGATAAGAAAGCTTTCCGCTACTATGCAAACGACACTTTGGTTTTTGCTGCTAAAAATTCATACGCTTCGCTCGACCTTGTCAACGTTGTGAATAATAACTGTGTTCTTATTGCAACAATCGTTGATGAAGCAGGCAACGTATGTTACAGATCAAACGGCTTGATTGAGGGACAGCGACTTACCGATATTAAAATTCAGGAGTATCCCTACGGCACTTACGATATGAAGCTTGTTGTTGCAGCTTACGAAACAGAGCCTAATCCCAAAAACAATGAATATAAGCTCATTGGCGTACAAAGTTCAGATTTGACCGTTCAAGTCGGAATAGAAGAGGAAACATCTGATGTTCAAGAAACTGAAAACCAAAACTGAAGAAAATAAATCACGTGATCCCAAAGTGGTTCACGCCGCCGTTATGTTGGCAATAAGTTGCGTGTTTATAGTCGCTGCAATTATCGCCTTGAACGGACTTGGCTTTTTCCATTTGGCAAGTGGTTTGTTTATTCCTCGCGGCAACGTCGTTCAGGGCTCAATCAGTGAAGATTTGCCTGAGCCCTCCGGCAATGACGATTTTAACTACTATGTCAATTCGAACGTTTACTTCAAGCATGAATATGCCCGCGGTACGATAATGTTTGCAAACCCCAAGGATTCCAAGTACAGTATGCAGCTTCTTATTTATCAGGATGATCACAGCAGTAATCCGCTTTATGAATCACCGCTGCTTTCTCCCGGTGAATATATAGAGGACGATAAATTTACGGATCCGTTGCAGATACAAAAAGGCGATTATACTTGTATCGGCATTGTTAACGTTTACGATTCTGACGGTAATCGTTGCGCTCAGGATATGTGCACCATTAAAGTGAAAGTTGAAAAATAAAGTTTGACCGCTGACATTCCTTTGCGGAGTGTCAGCGGTCGTTTTTGTTTAGTAGTTTTCGGGTTTTATCTGAAAGTAGCTTTGGCTGTGGGAACATACGGGACACATTTCCGGCGCACCCTTGCCGATAAAGATGTGCCCGCAGTTTCTGCACTGCCAGATTACGTCACCGTCACGGCTGAAAACAAGCCCTTCGTTTACGTTTTCAATCAGCTTGCGGTATCGGTTTTCGTGCTCTTTTTCAATCTGTGCTACGTGCTCGAAAAGAAAAGCGATCTGCTCAAATCCCTCTTCTTTCGCTGTCTTTGCAAACCCTGCGTACATATCCGACCATTCGTAGTTTTCTCCTGCGGCGGCGTCGTTGAGGTTGCTCAGTGTTTCGGGGATTTTGCCTGAGTTAATCAGCTTGAACCATATTTCGGCGTGTTCCTTTTCGTTATTTGCAGTCTCTTCAAATATTGCCGCAATCTGTTCAAATCCGTTTTCTCTTGCTTTTGCCGCATAGTATAAATACTTCGTGTGTGCCTGGCTTTCACCCGCGAAAGCCGCAAGAAGATTGTTCATTGTCTTTGAGCCGTTGAGTTCCATTTTTTCATCCTTTCGTAATTGTTAAGGTTATTATTTGCCGCAGCAATTGTCTTTATTCACCTGATATGTTATAATCTGTGGGTGACTTCAGGGCAGAGGTTTTCTCTTGCCCAAATTCAGGAGGAGAAAAAGTTATGGGCAAAGTTGTTGCAATCGGCGGAGGCAGTTTCGAATACGGCGAAATATGGACTATGATTGAGTATGTGCGCTCTCTTTGTGATAAGGAGCATCCGAAGATGCTTTTCCTTCCTACTGCGAGCTTTGATTCGCGCGGCGATACGCAGACTTTTATCGATGCCTTTGCAAAATACGGCTGTACGGGTGAGGGGCTTTATCTTACCGATGAAAACCTTACCTATGATGAAATCAGAGAAAAAATCCTCGGCAGTGACATCGTATATGTCGATGGCGGCAACCTTAAATTCCTTATGGATACTTGGAACAAAACGGGCGCAACTCAAATCTTCCGTGAGGCTTATGAAAATGGCATTGTCCTTTCAGGATTAAGCTCGGGCGCTATGTGCTGGTTTGATATGGGCTGGGATGATTGTCTTGAAGGCGGCGAGTTTGCGTTTATCGAGTGTGTCGGTCTGTTGCCTTATTGTAACTGTCCTCATTTTGAGGCGGAGCATTGGCATCGCTTTAAGGATGAAATCAAAGCGCTCAACGGCCCCGACGGAATGGGTATTGATAACGACGTATGCGTCGGCTTTGTTGACGGGAAAATCACCGTTGTAAAACACGAGCAGGAAAAATCAGCCTTCCTCTATCGCAAAGCAAATAATTTTGAAGAAGAGGATATGGCGCAGATATATAAACAGTAACGATACCTGCTTAAACAGTTCTGTCAGAGAGCTTATTAAGAGAGTTGAATCAGTATTTTTGTTATTGACTTTTATGTGTTTTATTCTATAATCAATATGTAGAAAATCTGAAATTCAGAGGTGTGGTATTATGACAGTTTTTAAGTGTAAAATGTGCGGCGGAAGCCTTGAAGTGAGCGGTGAAGCATCAGTTGCGACCTGCGAATACTGCGGATCTGTTCAGACTTTGCCTAAGCAGAACGATGAGGTTATAGCAAACCTTTACAATCGCGCCAATAACCTGCGCTTAAAGTGCGAGTTTGATAAAGCGGCGCAGATATACGAAAAAATACTTAACGAAAACAACGCTGACCCCGAGGCACACTGGGGCACAGTGCTTTGCAAGTACGGCATTGAATACGTTGAAGACCCCAAAACAGGCAAGCGCATTCCCACCTGCCACAGAACGCAGTACGAATCGATTCTGACAGACGTTGATTATCTTGCTGCCATTGCCGATGCTGACAGCATAAGCAAGGCGGTTTACAAGACGCAGGCGGAAGAAATTGCAAACCTGCAGAAAGGTATACTTACCATTGTAAATAACGAAAAGCCTTTTGACGTTTTCATTTGTTATAAGCAGACGGATGAAAGCGGCAGGCGCACCGTAGACAGCACAATTGCAAACGATATTTACCACCTGCTCACACAGGAAGGGCTGAAGGTTTTCTATGCTGCAATCACGCTTGAGGATAAGCTGGGCACGGCTTATGAGCCGTACATATTCGCCGCCCTTAACAGCGCAAAGGTAATGCTTGTTGTCGGCACAAAGCCCGAATATTTTGACGCGGTTTGGGTCAGGAACGAATGGTCACGTTATCTTAAACTGATGAAGGCAGACCGTTCAAAACTGCTTATTCCCTGCTACCGCGATATGGATGCTTATGACCTGCCCGAGGAGTTTTCTCACCTTCAGGCGCAGGATATGTCTAAGCTCGGCTTTATGCAGGACCTTATCCGCGGCATAAAGAAGATTGTCCCGATTGATGAACCTGCCACTGTTAAAGAAACCGTTATAGCTACGGGCGTTGCAAATGTTGCGCCTTTGCTTAAGCGTGTGTTTATGTTCCTTTCGGACGGCAATTTTAAATCAGCCGATGAATATTGCGAAAAGGTGTTGGACGTAAACCCCGAAAACGCCGAAGCGTATCTCGGCAAGCTGATGGCAGAGTTAAACGTTAAAACACGCAGTGACCTTAAAAACTGCGCACAGCCTTTTGACGGCAACATCAATTACCTGAAGGTGGTACGCTTTGGCAACGATGCGCTCAGAGAGGAGCTTGACGGATATATTAAGGCTATTAACGAGCGTAACGAAAACAACAGACTTGAGTCTGCCTATAACAGCGCACTTTCTGCGATGAGAGAAGCAAAAAGCGAATCGGAATACAAGCTTGCTTCCGCTTCTTTCAAGAAGATAAGCGACTATAAAAATTCTGCAGAGCTTGCTGAAAAATGCCTTGAAAAAGCTGAGGAAGAGAGAAAGAACTCAATTTAT
>JAZRRT010000032.1:0-3970 GCA_045650985.1 Acutalibacteraceae bacterium
AAATGTTTTCGCTTGTGTTAAGTGCTTCTATGCGTGACGGCTACAAATACAATGAACCCATAAAGCTCAAGTATATCCGAAAACTCCGTAATGAATATGAAATAAGCAGTGCTGTGCCTGATAAAGAAACTCTGAGAAGAAAAATCAGAGGCGCCTGGCTCGGCAGAGCAATAGGATGTCTTTTGGGCAAACCTATTGAGGGTATCAGAAGCGACGAGTTGATTCCTTTTCTCAAAGAAACCGAAAATTATCCGTTACACAGGTATATATTAAGTTCTGATATAACTGACGAAACGTACAAAAAGTATAAATTCTGGTTCAGGGATAAGCCGTATGCCGATACTGTGGACGGAATGCCCGTTGATGATGATACTAACTATGTTATTCTTGCGCAAAAGATAGTGGATGACTACGGCAGAGATTTCGACAGCGATGATGTTGCGCACGCCTGGCTCAGATACCAGTCTGTCGAGTCATATTTCACCGCAGAAAGAATAGCTTACGTTAACTTTATAAATTGCATTAAACCTCCTGCATCAGCAGTTTACAAAAATGTTTGCCGCGAATGGATTGGTGCGCAGATACGCGGTGACTATTTCGGTTACATAAATCCCGGTAATCCTGAAGCAGCAGCGGAGATGGCGTATATTGATGCATCTATATCGCACATCAAAAACGGCGTTTACGGCGAAATGTTTGTTTCCGCTATGGTTGCCTGTGCGGCTGTTACCGATAATATAGAAGATATAATTCTCGGTGGTCTCGGACAGATACCGTATACCTCAAGACTTTATGAATCCGTAACAAAAATAATGCAGCTTTATAAAAATGGTACATCGGTTGAAGAATGTTTTGCATTTATTCACTCTCAGTATGATGAGCATACCGACTACGGTTGGTGTCATACCATTCCCAATGCAATGATTGTTACAGCCGCCTTGCTTTACGGTCAGGGCGATTTCGGCAAATCAATCTGCATTGCTGTCGGTATGGCATTTGATACCGACTGTAACGGTGCTACCGTCGGCTCTGTTCTTGGTATGAGAGGTACGGACAGCTGCATTGATAAAGAGTGGCAGAAGCCGATAAACAACAAAATTCACACTTCGATTTTTGGATGTGAAGTTATCGAAATTGATAATGCTGTCGAGCATACACTCAGCCATATTGAATAAAACCAAAGCCATTGGAACGTTAATTCCAATGGCTTTTTGTATCAATCAAGCTCGATTTCTGTACTGAGTATTATATCTCTTGATGATGCACCAGCACAGATTCTGAAAGTGCCGGGCTCAACAACCCATTCGTAGTCACAATTCATCAGCTTGAAAGCATCATATCCGAGCGTGAATTCAACCTGTTTTTCTTCGTTGGGTTGGAGCGTAATTCGTTTGAAATCTTTGAGAAGCAACAGAGGCGTAACAACTGAGCTCTCGCAATCTTCAACGTAAATCTGGACAACTTCGTCACCTGCAACACTGCCTGTGTTTTTGACGTTAAGTTTTACTTTGACGTCTGTTTTTCCCGTTCTTTCTGCTTTCAGGTCTGAGTATTCAAACTTTGTGTAACTGAGACCGTATCCGAAAGGATAGAGAGCATCACCGTTACCTTCGTAATATTCGTTGCTTGCACCGGGAAGAATTGAATAGTAACAGGGAATCATGGTAGAACGGCGGGGGAGTGAAAAAGGTAATCTGCCGCCGGGATTTACCTTGCCGAGCAGTACGTCGCATATTGCCTGCGGACCGCTTTCACCGCCAAACCAGCATGAAAGCACAGCATCACAAATACGGCTTTCATCGTCGATTGCAAGCGGTTTACCGTGAATCATAGCAAAGACAATCGGTTTTCCTGTTTCTGAAAGCTCTTTTATGAGTTCGCTTTGCTTGCCGCAAAGAGTCAGCTCACAACGGTCTCTTCCTTCACCGCTGGAAATATTATCATCGCCGCCGCAGAATATAATCAAATCGCATTCTTTTGCTGCTTTAACGGCTTGAGCAAAGTTTTCGGTCTGTTCTTCTGCTTTTATATCTTTAAGGTGATGCTGATCGGAAAGTGCAAATTCGAATGCGCTGTCGCTGATTCCGCATCCGTCGCACTGTATAATTTCGCAGTCGGGAAGTTCTTTTTTGAGAACGTCATATATTGTTTTCAGTTTTCTGCCTACCGGCTTTGCAGAATATCCGCCAAGTCTTATTTTATTTGATGAAGGTCCGATAAGTGCGATTTTTTTGTATTTGTTCTTATCAAGGGGAAGAATGCCGTTGTTCTTGAGCAGGATAATCGATTTTTGCGCTATTTCAAGCGCTTTATCAAGGTGTGCGTCGCAGTTGATTATATGCTGATATGAATTTTCGTCAGTATAAGGATTTTCAAATATACCGAGTCGGAATTTAAGTGTAAGAACTCTTCGACAGGATTCATTGATGTTTTCAACGTCAATTTTACCCTCGTTAACAAGCTCTTCAAGCGAGTCAACCCACAGCTTATTCGGATATTCGTCACCGCCCTGGCAATCAAGACCGTTTTTCTTGGAAAGATAGATAGCGTCTTTTTCATTTTTTGCCATTTTGTGGAGGTAGTGAACTCGGCGAAGTCCGCCCCAGTCGGAGCGGCAGATACCTTTGAGACCGAAACGCTCTTTGAGTACTGTCTTGAGGTAGTGCTTTGACGTCATCATAAGATCGCCGTCAATAGAGTTGTAGCTTACCATAACGTCATACGCGCCCGCTTCTTTTATTGCGGCCTCAAAAACAGGCAGATAACAACTCTCGATTTCACGAATGCCGACTCGTGCTGTGCCGCAGTTTATGCCTCTTTCGGGCATACCGTGGATGCAGTAATGCTTCGGCTCTGAAATAACGGAATCGGCAGCAGAAACATCACCGTTCTGATGACCGCTTACAATGCCGACAGCCATCTTTGTTGAAAGGCAGGTATCTTCGCCGAATGTTTCTTCCGTGCGTCCCCATCGAGGATCGCGCGCAACGTCAAGGTTAGGCGCAAGAACCTCGTAAATTCCGAGTGCTCTTGCCTCAGTTGCGATTACGCGGCCGGCTTCAAAAGCGTATTCAGGCTCAAAGGTTGCCGCCCAGGCAGTCGGAATCGGCAATATGGTTGCTCTTGTTCCGCAGATACCGTGAAGTGCTTCTCCCGTAAATATTACGGGGATGCCAAGCCTTGAATTCTCGATAAAAAACTTCTGAAGCTTATTCATAACGGCAGGAACGGAATAATTATCGTGGAGGTAACCGAGACCGTCGGGAAAATCCGCTTTCAGCTTATCCCAGAAATAATCGGAATCAGGTGAAACGGAGCATGAATCCGCAGGATCCTGCTTGGTGCAATAATTGCTGCCAAATTTCATATCAAGCTGCGCTATTTTTTCGCGCAGTGTCATACGAGAAAGCAAATCTTCTGCGCGTTCTTCGGGGGAATATTCGGGGCTTTTATAAATGATTTCTTGTGACATATTGATATCCTCGATGAATTTTTTTGAAAATTATAACATAAGGCACTGCGCTTTGCAATAAAATACGCGAATCATTGCTGCGGACATTTCGGCAACTGCATATTCTTCTGAATTTGATAAAAAATCAGCCCTTGAGCAATTAGACTCAAGGGCTGTGCAAATCAGTATAAGGTTCTCAGACCTTTGGGGTAGTGGTTTTTTGCTTTACCGTTGCTGACTTTTGCGCCTCCGACCGCGCAACCGTCAATCATAACAACTGCCCAGCCGTTTGCGCAATCAGCGGGTATTTCTTCGCCGTGAAGATATTTTTTTGTTTCTTCCGATTCGGCTTTGAGTTCTATTTTTTGTTTGAATAAACTACCGAGTGCCATAAACAGTTGATGGTGGGGGAGTATGTACCCTTTTTTTATTTCGCCGATTGTTACGCCGCACGCAAATGCCGCGCCTTTGTTTACGGCAAATTCAGGCGTAAAATAAACGGGATTTCCGTTATACATT
>JAZRRT010000033.1:0-2156 GCA_045650985.1 Acutalibacteraceae bacterium
GGAAGTTTCTTGCATATCCGTCGGATACAGTTACAATCTGCCCTTTTTTACCCTGACCTTTAACATCTGCATTTAAAATTACTTTCATTTTTCTTTTCTCCTATCCTAAAATATCGTCAATAACCCCTGTAAGCTCTTCAGTAACCTGTTCAAGAGTTTTTCCGGCAACCTGGGCACCGGCTGTGTCAAAGTGTCCGCCGCCACCAAGCTTCTCAAGGATAATCTGCACATTTATCTTCCCGAGAGAACGAGCTGAAATCACGACACCTTCTCCTTCACAGTACAGAACAAACGAAGCCTGCACACCTTTGATTGAGAGAAGCTCATCAGCCGCCTGTGCCGCTATTTTTCTTGTACTTGTGCCGTTATATGCAACAATAGCAACTCTGTCTTTATACATACGTGCAAGCTTTATCATCTCTGCACGTTTTACATAGGTTTCAATATCATCCTGCAGAATACGCTTAAGCTCAACCGTGTCTGCACCCGCCCGACGAAGATATGCTGCCGCCTCGAAGGTACGCACACCGGTTTTCATTGTGAATTTTTTCGTATCTATAACAATTCCCGAAAGAAGCGCCTCTGCCTCAACGTCAAGTATATCACGAATTTCAACAATGTACTGCAGAAGCTCTGTCACAAGCTCACACGTGCTTGATGCATACGGCTCATGAAAATTAAGAACTGCGCCCTCGATGTAATCCGTACCGCGGCGATGGTGGTCAATAACCGCTATTTTGTTTGCCGATTCAAGCAGTGCCTCACTCTCAACTACGCTTTTTCGGTTTGTGTCAACCACAACGACAAGCGTATTGCTGTCCGCTTCGATAATCGCATCCTCTGCACTGATAAATGCACCGTCATATTCATGCTCAGAGCATATCTTTCTGACAAGAGAATCGGCGCTCGTCTTCTGCCCAATGACAATTGATGCGGCCTTTCCCATTTTTCTCGCTATGCACGCAATACCTACTGCCGCGCCGATGCTGTCATTATCAGCATTTTTATGCCCCATTATCATAACGCCGGAGCTGTCGCGGATAAGTCCCGAAAGTGCGTTTGCCATTACGCGTGATTTTACCTTAGTCCTCTTCTCCAGCTCCTGTGAGCGTCCGCCGAAAAATTCAAAATTGAATTTATTGCGTATAACAGACTGGTCACCGCCGCGCGAAAGAGCCATATCTATCGCAAGACGTGCATAACGGTGGTTTTCTTTAAAGTCTGCTCCGTCCTTACCGATTCCTATACTTAGCGTTACCTTAATTCCGTTTTTGCTTTCTATTTCGCGCACCGAGTCAAGAATTGAGAAACGGGAAGATATATACTCATCAAGATAACGTTCCTGGAAAATATAGAGGTACTTATCCCTCTCATACTTTATAAATATTCCATTTGCATCCAGAACCCAATCGGCAAGGCGTTTGTCAACCTCTGCAATAACTGACGAGCGCTCTGCATCATTAAGCCCGTTCATTATTTCAGAATAGTTGTCAATCATAATAACAGAAACAATCTGACGTGAATTTTCAAACTCTGCTATGGATGTGGAATAATCCGTAACATCAAGCCAGAAAATCGTCGCAAGCGTCTCATTTTCATTCCGGCTTGCGTTTGTTGCAATGTTGCCATATACGCGAAAACGCCTTCCGGAGATTTCCACTTCATTGGGGCATTCGGTCTTCCCATCTATAATCCACCCGAGGTCAAACTCCGGAATAAGCGTAAAAAGACTCTGCTCGAAAAAACCGTCATGGTCGCCTATAAGCTCCTCAAAAGCAGCATTTGCCCAGATAACCTCTTTGGAGTGAAACCTTATAACAACCTCCGCCATCGGGGATTTTATCGTAAAATCGCGGCTTGCCCGGTTTACCTCCGCCATAGTTTCTTCAATATAATCCTGAATATCATGCTGTTGTTTTCTTGCGGATACTATGTTAACGCCGTAAAGCACAGCGCACACAAAAAGCTCTGCTATTGCAAGACTTAACTCCGCAACAAAAAATGATATGGCGGTAAATATCAGGAGCACGATAAAGCAAAGGTGAAAAGCCGACATTGCAGCCTTGGAAAAACGCCTGTTCACAGCATAAAACTCCCCTTTATCTTAAAATGACAAACTTATATATCATATAGTATACCACAAACATTCTCCAATG
>JAZRRT010000034.1:0-2723 GCA_045650985.1 Acutalibacteraceae bacterium
TTTTCACGTGCCGTTTTGACAGCAAGGGCATCAATATCAACACCGACTGCAGATTTTGCACCGAGCAGAAGTGAAGCAACGCTGAGAATACCGCTGCCGCAACCGACGTCAAGCATATCCGTATCGGGCGTGATATAAGGCTCAAGTGCTTCAAGACAAAGTCGTGTTGTTTCGTGAGTGCCGGAGCCGAAAGCGAGACCCGGCTCAATGCTGAGCACTGCCCTGCCGTTTGCATTGTAATCATCAATCCACAAGGGACGGATAAGCAAACGCTCACCTATTTCCATCGGTTTGAAGTATGCTTTCCAGTTATTCTCCCAATCCTCGTTGCGGCATACGTTTGTATCCATAGTATAACTGATTTTTTCAGCCGCAAAACGCTCAGTAAGGAACGCAGTTGCCTCGGCAGGATTATCCTCGGGAGAAATATAGATATGTATAAGACCCTTCGTGCGGTCTTTTGCAAGAAGGTCTTCATCAATCAGGTCAATCCCCGCAATTTCAAAAGCCTCCTGCTCAAGTGTGCGATAATCCTCAATATACACACCGGGCACAAGCACCTGTGCAATTGCCGCCGCCTTATCAATATCGTCACTGCTGACAGTTATAATAATTTCCGTCCAATCCATTGTAATTCCACCTTAAATTCAAAGTCCGAGATTAGTTTCCTTTGTAACGTCAACTCTGCCGTGATTATAGAAAGCACGGTTATCGAGTGCCCACTGGCGAGTTGAGAAGCCGCCTGTTTCAACGCCCGAAACAGCGTTGTTAACTTCGACGATTCTTGCATCGAGTCTGTCAAGCGCAGAAAGAATGTCAGCCTCGATAAACAGAGGTCTTACTGCCGCACCGAACTCGGGGTCACCGTGATGCGAAATAAGCATATGCTCAAGAAGCACCGCCTTATCGTGAGAAACGCCGAGTTTTTCGGCAGTTTTGTCAATAAGCATTGCACCCTTGACAAGATGACCGAGAAGCGTACCCTCAACGCTGTAACCTGAAGCTATACCCGTTTCGCCTGCAACAAGCTCTTCGAGCTTTGCTATATCGTGAAGTATTGCACCGCTCAGAAGCAAATCCGAATCGACAAAAGGATAAATTTTACATACACCCTGAGCCAATCTGACAATTGACAGTGTATGCTGAAGCAGACCGCTTCGCATTGCATGGTGAAGCTTGAAAGCGGCAGGATAATAGAGCAGCTTCTCTTTGTTTTCGACAAGAATTGTTTTGACTATCGCTTTAAGCTCATCGTCGGCAAACGCATCCGCAACAGCTACAAGCTCATCAAACATCATCTCACCCGAATATACGGCGGATGAAACGTAATCCTCAATCTTAACGCCGTCGGTTTCATTCACCTTACGGATACGATCAACCCGAAGCTGGTCGGCATCGTTAAACTTGGTGATAACGCCCTGCACCTTCACAAGCGAGTTTGGCTCGTATACACCGTGAAGAGATTCATCATATTTCCAGAGTTTAGCGTTAATTTCTCCGCTGCGGTCGCTGAGCACCATATCAAGATACGGCTCACCGTTTTTGTTAAGCTTACGCTCACAGCTTTTAACAAGGCAAAAGCCTGTGTGTGTGCCTGATTTTTCGTGGTAACTGAAATTCAAATCCAACACTCCTATAATTAATAAGCAAATTATACATTGTTATTTGCAAATTTACAACCTAAAGGAAAGAAATTTCATTTTATTTTTAGAAATTCTCATTAAATTTTGATTATAATATAGATAAAATTTAAAAATATGTTATAATGATGTATTATTACCCTTTTATGAAAGGATAAGTGGTTTTACTATGGAGTATACGTTCAAACTCTCAAGCCCAGTAAACGGACTTGATTTTTTATCTGTTGATACGAAGTCAAACTTCAAGGTTGCAATCGTTACGGCAAGCTTTGCGCTTCCGCTCGGCTCTGATGCAGCGGCAAATGCTCTGCTGCCCGGTCTGCTCAAGCGTACCTGCAAAAAATATCCGACAATGACTCAGATGAACCGTCATCTCGCATCACTCTACGGTGCAATGCTTGGCGGCAGCGTCAGCAAAGACGGTGAGGCACAGATAATTACCCTGCGCGCAACCGTGCTTGAGGACAGATTCTCGCTCTCAGACGAAAAAATCTCATCAGAAGCAGCTGACCTGCTGCTTGATATAATTTTCGAACCTAACTTTGTTGACGGTAAATTCTGTGAAGAAGACGTTGAACGAGAAAAAAGGCTTATGATTGAGCAGATTGAAAGCGAGCTCAATGACAAGCGTTATTACGCACTCAAGCGTTGCACGGAGATTATGTGCGAAAACGAAGTTTACTCAACAAGCCGTTGCGGCACGGTTGAAGAAATCAAAGCACTCGATAGCGAAACACTTGTAAAAGCGTGGAAAAATATGCTTTCATCCGCAATCGTACACATTGGTGTAACAGGCAGTATGGATGCTGAAATCATCAAAAACCGATTCAAAGAAAAATTCGAAAGCATAGACCGCTCAACGCTCGCCGAGCTTCACACGGAGTTTATTACAAGCGCCGCAAAAGTAAAGAGAGTACGCGAAGAAATGCCCGTAAAGCAGGGCAAGCTTGTGCTCGGTATGCGCGCCGGCATGACTGACGTTGACGACAACTATCACGCAATTAAAGTAATGTGCGATATGTTCGGTGGCGGTGTATACTCAAAGCTGTTCAACAACGTGCGCGAAAAAATGAGCCTTTGCTA
>JAZRRT010000035.1:0-4048 GCA_045650985.1 Acutalibacteraceae bacterium
GTCAAGTGTGAGCTCTGCCATTTCGGAGCTGCCGCAACAAGCGAAAAGGTGCTGAGCGCCCTGACGAGCCTGCCACTCAACGTATTTTTCGTATGTTTCAAAGTCGATTGAGCGGTCAACGTTGAAAGGTGTAAGAAGAAGTGAATATACGCCACGGTTGTTGAATTCTTTTGTTGACATAAAAAAGCCCCCGATTCTTGATTTTTTTACAGTATACAGCACTGAAACGGAAAAATCAATAACAAGAGAGCTTTTTATTGTATTTTATTATCTGAAAGCTATATAAGAATAGTCGGCGGAAAGCTTGTTGAGCTGAACCTGAGTATTGCCGTAAGACGTTGAGGAAGACTGCATAACCTTGAATCCGTTCGAGGTTATTTTTATTCCCATGCTGGAATAATCGGGCGTTGCGGTGCCTGTGTAACAGTAGGAATTGCCGTCGGCATCCGTTGAAATCATCGGATAAAGACAAATTGAAACGAATACGAAAGACGGTTTGAAGCCGAGACTGATCGAGCGCTCGGAGCTTCCCGTGCCGAAATACACGCCTGTTACCGGTTTCTGTCCCCAGGAGTCTTTGTCCGCCTGGGTTACGTGAATTGACGAATCGTTTATGTGAGAGCCGCAGAAAAACGTTTTGGGCAGAAAGGATTCGTATTGCACGTCGCTTGATTCTGCCGGGCAGAATTGCGCTTCGATTATTACCCAACTTTTCATAACGAAAGCGTCCGTGTCTCTGTCAGCGGTGATTGCGTCGCAACCCGATTCCTTAAGGTTAAGATCGCTTTTGAAGTTGAGGCAGTCAACAATTTTTGTGAATGCCTCGTGGCAGGCGGTGCCGCCCGCCGAATACGGCGCATAGATTGAAAAACGGATTTTTATGTCCGCCAGTCTGCAATATTCTGCCGGCACAAGCTCTCCGTTGCTGTTTTCCGTAAAGTAATCGGTGATTTTTACGCTTTCAAGTCCGACCGACACAATGGTCTGCCTGAGCGGTGTGGCTTTAGGGATTGCAGGGAATTCCGTCAGGAATTTAATGTCACCGAAAACTTTTGTCTGTGCGCTGAGCCAGGTTGATATTTCACGAGGCATAGCGCTGATTGAATCTGCCGTGTCAGGTCACCTCCACTATTGTACGGATTATTGCCCAGATATAAAAAATCTCGTCTCCGATATAAACACGTTCCGCTCGGTCAATGCGATAATTTGTTCCGTCAGCCGAAATATATCCCGAATCGCTAATCGCAGTAAGGTCGGGGTTGGGCGGACCTATGTAAAGGTAATGGCCTTGACTGTTAAAACCGATTTCCGTGTAAATACCGTCGAGGTACATCTTATTTTTATACCTGAGCGGCTGTATAAACGCCTTGCAGGTTTGCACCGCGTCGCCGTCGTGTATGCTTACCTTGCGTGCATAGGCGTCAAAAATCGCATCGCTTATCATTTGCCCACCTGCCTGAAAACAAAGCTGCTGTCTGTTAGCAGGTCGGCAGCCTGTATTATTGCTTCGTCGCGCATTTTTGCGGCAATTTCAATTGTTGCCGCAGGTGTGCGCGTGACGGTTACGTCACCTGCTTTGAAGCTGGTGTTGCCTGCGCTGTCTGCAGCGTTGCGAAGTGCAAGGCGGTAGCAGGCAAGCGCGGCGGCAGTCTGAGCAACCCTTGGGTCGTCGGAGTCTGCGCCTTTTCTGAGCCTGCAAAGCACTTCTTCAAGGCACATCCCGCAAAGGGGCAGAGCGTTTTCTGCCCCTTCTTCATCGAGGGTAACAAGCTGCCTGAGTCTGAAAAGTACTGTCTGACTGTTTGTCATGCGTTACCCCTCTCTTTTATCAGACGGTAAGCTTGCGTGATGCGTCTGAGAAGATTTTTGCAAAGCCTGCAATTGAAGTGATTGCCGCACGCTCAAGCTGTCTGTCGATAAGCTTGTCGTATTCGGTCATAATGTCACCCGCCTTAACCATTTCAAGCGCACAGTTTTTGTCAAGACCGATAATGGTGTTTTCAGGTACTGCGGATGAGCGTACAAGCTCTGCACCGATAGGTGTAATCATTTTGCCTGTTGCGTGGAAGTTGAGTCCTGCCGCAGAGTCCTTGAATTCACTGAGGTTGAGCATATTTACCGCATCGGCATTGTTTGCGATAATTACGTTCATCTCGTAAGGGTCAAGGTCTTTCCAGAGGTTGATAATATCGGCGTAGGAAAGCGTGCCTGCTGCAAGTGCCTCTGTTGTCGCGGCAGCGTTGTTGTTGCCGTCACCGTTGAGGATTGTGTCGATTGCATCGGCAAGCTGTGACTTGGCAATGTGAGCGCCTATCTGTCTGAGAGTCACGGTGAAAAGGTCAAGGCGCTGGAAACGGATTGCTTCGTAAGAAGCGACAAGCATTCTGCCGCGCTTGCGGAGCTTTACAAGGTTTTCGCGTGTCTTGACGATTGTTTCGGGGATAACGGCACCCTCAGCAACGTCCTTGAGCGACTTGTCATCGTCAGTAGGGATGCTTGTGATTGAGCGATAGTCGAGGGAGTCGATGTTTGTGACGGAGGCCACAATCTTGTGGAGTGAGTTTGCTTCCTCCATACCCTGACGTACAGCTCTTGCAACGTACTCGGGGAAGAGAGTTGCGCTGTCTGATGTCTTGAAGAATTTTTCTACCACGTCACTGCCTGCGCCGCTTACCTTAATGTCAAAACGCTTGAGCTGACGCTGATATGCGCCCACACCTTCAAGTGAACTGCCTTTGTAGTTTTCGGAAGGATCAATGCTTTCGAGCGCGCCTGTGAATGAGCCGCCGCAATAGAGACCCTTTTCAAGTCTGATGTTGTCAAAATTAGCCATTAGTTATGTTCTCCTTTCTTTAAATCAAAGCAGGATGCCTGCTGTTTTGCCGGTTTCGTCAAGCTCGATAACCGTAACCGTTCTGCCATTTACGTCAGCCTTTGCCGTCTTTTCATCTGCGGCAGCAAGAGCTGTGATACCGAGGTCGGGGGCAGTGCCCGAATAGGGGAGCGAAACGTAACCGCCTGTCTGTACTGCGGCAAGGTTGCCGTGTGACGAAACGACGATACCGATGAAAACGTCACCTTCTTCACAGGATGCTACGGTTGCGCTGTTGCTCATTTTGACGAGTGTTCCTGCTTCAAGTTCGGTTTCCGTAGTGAATGTAATAACCTGTTCGTTAAAGCCTTTGAATGAAATTGACATAGTGTTAGTCCTCCTTAAATTTTAAACTCACTGTTACTGTCCGTATTGATGTTTTTGTCGCTGAACTGCGGCTTGACGGGGTAAAGCTTTGAGGCGGTTTCGGCAAAAGATTTTTCAAGAGCTGAAAGCTGTGCTGCCGTGAGAGATTTGCATATATCCGCAAATTCTCCGTTGCTGAGCGACGGTACTGCCATTGATGCCAGCCTTACCACTCTCTGCTCAAGCTCGGCTCTGTAAAGCTGAGCATCCTTAGCCAATGCTTCAAGTCTGTTTATCTCTTCCGTCAGCTTGCCGAATGCGTGTGTGCTCAACGTGATTGACTCGTAGCCGCAGGATTTTTCTTTCATCTGGCTGAGTGTCATACCGTCTTGTGCTTCAAAAGCCTTGGTTACGCCTGCTCTCGGTTGGGCAGGCACGGCAACAAAGCTCCATTCGTAAGCGTCGGTCGGCTTGTCCAGCACCGTGTAACAAAGCTTGCCGCCGTAAATTTCTCCCTTACGGTGTTTGCAACCGCTTTTGCGTGCGTCTGCATCGCATACAGAGCAGGTCATCGAGCTGACGGAGCAGCTGATGCTGGTTTCTTTTTTGATGCCTGCTTCAATCTGGGCTACAAGCTCTTCGTTTTTCGGTGTGCGCGGCATATACGCTCTTGCTTTCAGGCAGGTGTATTTTTCGCCCGTTGATGTGATTTCGGTTTCACTCTCCTCAATCCATGTGCGGAATATGCGCGCTGTCTGGTTTTCGCTTTTCATATTGTGGTCGGTAATGCCTGTTTTACCCTCGAACATTGACGAGAGCTTTATCAGTGCATCAACCGTGAATTTTTCCGAATCTCTGTCGATTTCGTTA
>JAZRRT010000036.1:0-15062 GCA_045650985.1 Acutalibacteraceae bacterium
AAATGAGCCTTTGCTACTACTGCTCGGCAGGTTTCAACAGATGTAAAGGTCTTATAATGGTGCAAAGCGGAATCGAAAACGAAAACGAGCAAAAGGCAATAGATGCCATACTCGCTCAGCTTGACGATATACGCAACGGCAACTTCACCGACGAAGAGTTCAACGCATCCATCAAAGGTCTGACAAACCTTGCTCACGGAGTAAGCGACACACCTGAGGGAATTGACCGTTGGTACGAGGGCCAGATGCTCGACACCGACACGGTTACACCGGAAGAATATGCAGCAGCTCTCAGCACAATCACACGCGAGCAGGTAATTGCGGCTGCTCAGGCTGTTACGCTTGATACCGTATATATGCTTGCAGGCACAGGCACGGAAGATGATGAGGAAGGAGAGATGGCGTAATAATGAAAATCAACGAGATAAAGAACGAACTTCTTGATGAAAAATGTTACCACATTGTTCATCCGACAGGCCTTAATATTTACGTTATGCCAAAGCCCGGCTATTCAGGCGCATACGCTGTATTCGGCACAAACTACGGCTCTATTGACACAAAGATTCTCAACAAAGACGGTGAGATTGAGGACATTCCCGAAGGCACTGCCCACTTTCTCGAGCACAAGCTGTTTGAAAGTGAGGACCTTGATGCCTTTGCCCGATACGCAAAGACAGGCGCAAATGCCAACGCATACACCTCGTTCGACACCACCTGCTACCTCTTCTCGTGCACGGGCGATTTTGCCGCTTCGCTGAAGATTCTGCTTGACTTTGTTCAATCACCCTACTTCACGGAGCAGACGGTTGCGAAAGAACAAGGTATAATCGGCCAGGAAATCACGATGTATAAAGACGTTGCAGACTGGGAGGTGCTTTTCAACCTTCTGCGTGCACTTTATCACAGCCATCCGGTAAGAATTGATATTGCGGGCACTGTTGAATCAATCGCTCAGATTTCCGCTCAGACTCTTTACGATTGCTACAACAACTTCTACAACCTCAACAATATGGTGCTTGCCATTGCAGGTAACGTTGACGTTGATGAGATTGTTTCAATCTGCGACGAAATGCTCAAGCCCTGCGAGGAATTCAAGTTTGAAAGAAAGCCGCACGATGAGCCTGAAAGCATCGTTCAGAACTACATTGAAGAAAAGCTTTCGGTTGCCGCTCCTATATTCTCGTTCGGCTACAAAGAAACCTACGGTCTGCCCAAGCGCAGCCTCAAACAGAGAATTGCTGCCTCAATCCTGCTTGAAATGTTAGCAGGCTCTACCTCGGAGCTTTACAACAGCCTGCTTGAACAGAAGCTTATCAACACAAGTTTCGGATTTGAGCAGTTTACAGGCTTCGGCTATGCCGCTACCCTCTTCAGCGGTGAGAGCAAAAACCCCGAAGAGGTTGCAAAACAGATTAACGCTTACGTTGCAAAAATACGCAAAGACGGAATTGACAACGAGGCGTTTGAACGCACACGCCGCAAGCTTTACGGCAGAGCGGTGATGAGCTTCAACGACATTGATGAGGTTGCCAATGACCTTGTCGGGGCGCATTTCGAGGCTTCGGGTGTTTTCGACGACATTGAAATCTACCGCACGATAACCGTCGATGACGTAAGAGAAGTTCTTGACAACACAATACGCGAAGATTATGCTGCACTTTCGGTTATCAAACCGATTGAATAAGATTAACAGAGGATGTGACAACAAATGGATTCAACAACCGTATATTTTTCTGCCTTGGGAGATAAAGGCTTCGAGGTAGACTCAATTCTTGCAAGTTTCAATTTTTTCGGCACTGACGTAACCATCCGTTGGTACGGTGCCATTATTGCCTTCGGCTTCCTGCTGGCAGTGCTCTGGGGCGGCAGAATGGCATACAAGTGGAAGATGAGCCTTGACAAAATGATTGACGTGCTTATCTTCGGTACATTTGCCGCAATTATCGGCGCAAGACTTTACTACGTTATATTCCGTTGGGATTATTACTCACAGAATATCGGTGAAATTTTCCAGATATGGAACGGCGGTCTTGCAATCTACGGCGGTATTATAGGCGGTATTATTGCCGCATTCATCACCTGCCGTTTCAACAAGCTCAACTTCTTTAACCTTCTTGATTGCGCGGCTATGAGTCTTCTCATCGGTCAGGGCATCGGCCGTTGGGGCAACTTTGCAAATCAGGAAGCATTCGGCACAAACACAACAATGCCCTGGGGTATGAAGAGCGAAAAAACAATGAATTACCTCATTGACCACCTCGAAGAGCTTGAAGAGCTCGGCATAAGCATTGATCCCGCCGAATACGTTCACCCCACTTTCCTTTACGAATCACTGTGGTGCATCGGCAGTTTCATTATTCTGCTTATAATCTACAAGAAGTTCCGCAAATTCAGCGGTCAGCTTTTCCTCACATACGGCGTACTTTACGGTACTGGCAGAACAATAATAGAAGGCTTCCGCACAGACAGCCTTTACATCGGTGACACATCTTTACGTGTTTCACAGGTTCTCTCGCTTGCAGTTGCGCTGTTGTTCCTTGCAATGCTTGTATTTATGCTCATGAAGAGGAAGAAAAACCCGAAGCCCATTGAGGGTGTGGATTTCTTCCCTGAGCCTACACCCAAAAAGAAGAGCAAAAAGGGTGCATCCGATAAAGATATGCGCGTTATTGCACAAAAGCGTGCAGATAAGATAATTGAAGCAGAAGAAAAGAAACAGCAGACAGGTGAAGAAAAAACCGCACAAGTCAGCGAAGCAAACAATTCTGCCGAAAACTAAGAATAAAAAACAACGGCTGATTATTCAGCCGTTGCAATTACTTTTTCCGCAATAATTTTTATATCGTCGATTGTCTGAAGCTCGCATATTTCACGGCGTAATGCTGCCGCACCGCGTATTCCCTTCATATACCACGCAGCGTGCTTGCGGGCTTCAAGCATACCGACCTTTTCACCCTTGTACTCACAGAGCATTCCGATATGTTCCAGCATAATCTCCATGCGCTTTTCAACGGGCGGTTCCGGCAAAAGCTCACCTTTTTCGAGATATGCGTTAATCTGCTCGAACACCCACGGTCTGCCGAGTGCTCCCCTGCCGACCATCACCGCCTCGCACCCTGTTGCAACGATGAGCTTTTTTGCGGACACACCGTCCGTAACGTCACCGTTTGCAATAACGGGAATGCCGACAGCTTCCCTGACAGCAGCGATATATTCGGGGCGGACAGGCGGAGAATACATCTGCACCTTTGTCCTGCCGTGCACGGTAAGCGCCGCCGCACCTGCATTTTCGCAACGCTTTGCAAGGTCTACACAGTTTATGTTTTCGTCGTCCCAGCCGATACGCATTTTTACGGTTACGGGAATATCAACAGCTTTCACTACCGCTTCAACGATTTTTTCGGCAAGCTCAGGCTGTTTCATCAGCGCGGAGCCGCCGCCGTTGCCTGCAATCTTAGGTGCGGGACAACCCATATTTATATCTATTATTTCGGGATTGAAGCCGAGCGTTTTAACCGCCGCTTCCGCCATAAACTTCGGATCATCGCCAAAAAGCTGTGCCGCAGCAGGTCGCTCAACATCCGATATTTTCAAAAGAGACTGCGACTTGCGGTCACACATACAAAGACCTTTTGCGCTGACCATTTCGGTAACGGTATAGCCTGCACCGAACTGACAGCATATTTCACGAAAGGCTCTGTCCGCAACACCCGCCATCGGGGCAAGCGCCGCACAGCCTTTCCATCTGACATTTTTAATCTGCAAATCAAATCACCGACAGGTATTTTAACATAAGTAAACCTTCAAGTCAAATGAGAGGAGAAAAGCATAATGAGGCTGATGGTAATTGACGGCAACAGCATACTCAACCGTGCTTTTTACGGAATCAAGCTGCTTACCACAAAGGACGGAAAATTTACAAACGGAATATACGGCTTTATGACAATTCTGCTCAGGCTCACGGAAGAAGTGAAACCCGATGCGGTTGCAATAGCCTTTGACGTAAAAGCACCTACTTTCCGCCACAAAATGTATGACGGATACAAAGCTCAGCGCAAGGGTATGCCGTCTGAGCTTGCAGAGCAGATGCCGACGCTTAAAATTCTTCTCCGTGCCCTCGGCTACAAACTGCTTGAATGCGAAGGCTGGGAAGCTGACGACATTCTCGGCACGCTCGCTTCGGCTTGCAAGGACGGCGACGAATGCTTCATTGCCACGGGTGACCGTGACAGCCTCCAGCTTGTTGACAAGAAGGTAAACGTGCTTCTGACCGCAACAAAGATGGGCAGACCGCAGACAATACACTATGATGAAGCGGCTGTTTTTGATAAATACGGCGTAACACCTCCACAGCTTATTGACATCAAGGCTCTTATGGGTGACAGCTCGGATAACATTCCCGGCGTTGCAGGCATAGGCGAAAAAACCGCAGGCGACCTCATCGCACGCTTTGAGAGCATAGATAAGATTTACAGTGAGATTGACTCGATTGACATAAAGGATTCTGTCAGAAAGAAGCTTGTTGACGGCAAAGATATGGCTTTTCTGAGCCGCACACTCGGAACAATAAGCCGTGAAGCACCGATTGACACGGACTATGCATCATACGTCAAGGGAGAGCCTGATGCATTTGAATCTGTAAAAACACTTACAGAGCTTGAAATGTTCAGCATGATAGAAAGGCTTCACCTTGACCCGAAGGCGGCACCGGCTAAAGAGCCCTCTAAGCCGCAAGAGAAGTTTTGCTGTATTGAGTGCGATAACGTCAGCGCACTCTCACAAAGCATTGTTTCGGCAGGAAAAGCTTATTTCACGCTCGAAACCACCGAAAACGAGATTTCGGATATTTACCTGCGCACAGGTAACGAGGTTGTTCATCTGAATGCTCTTAACTTCTGCTTTATGAGCTTTATTGAAGAGCTGTTTGAAAACGAAAATATTGAAAAAACCACAAACGACTGCAAAACAGCTTTTTCGTTTGCAATTTCAAACGGAATTGAGCTGAAAAACGTAACCTTTGACACTCAGCTTGCAGGATATATACTCAACCCTTCATCCAACAGTTATTCGGCAGACAGACTCGCACTTGAGTATTCGGTTGCACTTCCTCAGGACGAGGACGAAGGCAGCGCCGCAGTTGCAGCCTGGCTGTTGCCGGAGCTTCAGGAAAAGCTGACGGAAAAGCTCAGAGAAAACGGACAGATACAGCTGCTTTCCGAAACAGAAATTCCGCTTGCACAGGTACTCGCAGATATGGAGCTTACGGGCTTCGAGGTCGACCGCAACGGTATAACGGAATTCGGCAAAGCACTTGAAGAAGATATAAACACAATCACACAGGAGATATATGACGAGGCAGGTTATCAGTTCAACCTCAATTCTCCGAAACAATTGGGCGAAGCACTTTTTGAAAAGCTCGCACTACCCAAGGGCAAAAAGACAAAAAGCGGTTGGTCAACCAATGCCGATATACTTGAAAAGCTTGCGCCTGACTACCCTATCGTTGCAAAAATTCTTCAATACCGCACGTGGGCAAAACTTAAATCGACCTACTGCGAAGGGCTGATAAAATCAATAGGGGCAGACGGAAGAATACACTCTACACTCAACCAGACAGAAACGAGAACGGGCAGAATTTCTTCCGCTGAGCCTAACCTGCAGAATATACCCGTCAGAAGTGAGCTCGGCAGAGAAATGAGAAAATTTTTCAAAGCGAAAAACGGCTGTGTGCTTGTTGATGCCGACTATTCACAGATTGAGCTGAGAGTGCTTGCACACATTGCCGATGACAGCGAGATGATTAAAGCCTTCAACAGCGGCGACGATATTCACGCTATCACGGCTTCACAGGTTTTCAATATGCCGCTCACGATGGTTACGCCGCTTATGAGAAGCCGCGCAAAGGCAGTTAACTTCGGTATTGTTTACGGCATCGGCGCTTTCTCGCTCGCACAAAATATCGGCGTAACACGCGCAGAGGCAGACGCTTACATCAAAGGCTACCTCAGACACTATGACGGCGTAAACAGGTATATGGAAAAAATAGTTGAGCAGGCAAAGGAAACAGGCTACGTCAACACATTGTTTAACCGTCGCAGATACCTGCCCGAGCTTACCTCAGGAAACGGTATGCTCAGAGCCTTCGGTGAACGTGTTGCACGCAATATGCCGATTCAGGGCACAGCGGCAGACATAATCAAAATTGCTATGGTGCGCGTATACGGCAGACTCAAGGCAGAAGGGCTCAAAGCAAAGCTCATTATGCAGGTGCACGACGAACTTATTATCGAGGCACCCGAAACCGAAAAAGACAGAGTATCTCTCCTGCTTAAGGAAGAAATGGAAAACGCAGTTGATATGAAGGTAAGTATGCTCGCTGACGTGAACAGTGGCAAAACCTGGTACGACGCAAAAGGATAAAAATCACCCCGAAAGATGAGATTTAAAAATGGAACTTAAAGAAATTACAAAACAGGCACACGACGCAACGGTTGAACTTATTGAGCGCTCGGGAATCAAAGCCGGTCAGGTTATGGTTGTCGGTTGCTCCACAAGTGAAATCCAAGGCTATGATCTCGGCTCACATTCAGGTCCGGAGGTAGGTAAGGCTGTACTTGATGGCATTCTTCCCGTAGCACGTGAGCACGGAATTTACCTTGCCGCACAGTGCTGTGAACACATTAACCGTGCAATAATCATTGAAGAAGCCGCTATGGAAAAATATAACCTCGAACAGGTCAACGCAGTACCTCAGCCCAAAGCAGGCGGATCGTTTGCAACAGCGCTCTATGCAGCACTTGAAAGCCCGGTAGCCGTAGAAGATATCAAGGCACACGCAGGACTTGATATTGGCGGCGTACTTATCGGTATGCACCTTAAAAACGTTGCCGTGCCGATGAGACTCAACACAAAACACATAGGCAACGCACTTATCATAGCCGCACGCACAAGACCGAAATTCACAGGCGGCGAAAGAGCCTTTTACGATGACAACCTCAGGTAAGAGTGATATTATGAACATTGTTTTTGTTTGCACAGGCAACACCTGCAGAAGTCCGCTCGCAGAAGGATTGATGAAAAAACTGCTTGCCGACAGAGGAATTGATACAATAAACGTTACAAGCGCAGGTCTTGCCGCATATCCCGGCGATGAGGTAAGCGAAAAATCCGTTATTGCTGCTAAGGAATACGGTGTTGACATATCGGCCCACCGTTCAAGACGAATCAGCGATTATATGCTTAATGATTCGGTGTTTGTATGTATGACCGATTCTCACGTACAAGCACTCGCACAATATCTTGACGATAAAAGGCTTTTTGTGCTCGGAGACGGTGTTGCAGACCCTTACGGCGGTACACAGGAAGTTTACAACCTTTGTGCGCGGCAGATTAACGACGCATTGCCCGATTTACTGGCAGAAATAGTGAAAAAGAACACGAGCATAACCGCTATGAGCGAGGAGCACATTGAGCATATTGCGCAGATTGAAAGCAAGTGTTTTTCAATGCCGTGGTCAGCAAAATCACTCGGTCAGGAGCTTGATAACGAAAACGCTCATTTCCTTACCGCTGTTTTCGCTCATCAGGTAACAGGCTATATCGGAGTAATTGAAATATGCGGAGAAGCCGACATAACAAACGCTGCGGTTGACCCGACGTTCAGACGCCTCGGAATCGGGAAAAAACTGCTCAAATCAGCCGAAGAAGGCGCTTTAAGGCGCAATTGCGAAAGCATTACTCTCGAAGTGCGCGCAAGCAACGCGGCGGCAATTTCGCTCTATGAAAAAAACGGATATGAAAAAGTTGGTATCCGCAAAGGATTTTACGAAAAGCCAACGGAAGACGCGCTTCTTATGACCAAATATTTTGCAAAAGGATAAAAAACGATGAAGATACTTGCAATTGAATCCTCCTGCGACGAAACTGCGGCAGCAGTTGTCGAGGACGGCAGACAAATCCTTTCAAACGTTATAGCTTCACAGGTTGATGCGCACATCGTTTACGGCGGTGTCGTACCTGAAATAGCATCAAGAATGCACGTAGAGGCAATCAGCAACGTTGTTGAGCAGGCTCTTGAAAAAGCAGAATGCACAATGGCTGACATTGAGGCTATTGCCGTAACTTACGCACCGGGGCTTATAGGTGCATTGCTCGTAGGAGTAAACTTTGCCAAGGGACTTTCGCTGTCAAGCGGCAAACCTCTTGTGCCGGTGCATCACCTGCGCTCACATATTGCGGCAAACTATATCAGCCATACTGAGCTTGAGCCGCCTTTTCTTTCCCTTGTTGTTTCAGGCGGTCACAGCCACATTGTAAACGTTAAGAGCTACACCGAATTTGAAATAATAGGTCAAACGATGGATGATGCCGCCGGCGAATGTATGGACAAAGCGGCAAGAGCACTCGGTCTGCCGTATCCCGGCGGTCTCAACCTTGACCGCGCCGCTAAAGACGGTAATCCCAAAGCATATTCTTTCCCAAAACCCAAGGTGCAGGGAAGCGAGCTTAGCTTCAGCTTTTCGGGCCTCAAAACGGCAGCAGTAAACGCAATACATAACGCAAAGCAAAAAGAAGAAGAAATTGACATTGCTGATTTCGGAGCCTCATATATTTCTGCGGTTGTAAGATGCCTTACGGAAAACACAATTAAAGCAGCAGAAATTACAGGGCAGAAAAAAATTGTTCTTGCAGGCGGAGTTTCGGCAAAC
Source organism: Acutalibacteraceae bacterium (assembly GCA_045650985.1). Taxonomy (GTDB): domain Bacteria; phylum Bacillota; class Clostridia; order Oscillospirales; family Acutalibacteraceae; genus UBA8612. The sequence goes on from JAZRRT010000036.1 coordinate 8,709, forward strand.
TCGGTTCTCAGAAGAGAAATGGAAAGCGTATGCAAACAAAATTCACTTGAGCTTTATTATCCGGAGCTTTTCCTCTGCGGCGACAACGCAGCCATGGTCGGTGCGCAAGGCTATTACGAATACATTTCGGGTAAAAAAGCGGGCGCTGAGCTTAATGCTTATGCCACAATGCCCATTGATAAGGCTGTTTTTTAAGCAAAATATGATAGTGAGGTGTAAAGCTAAGCTTTTTACACCTCACTATTTTGTTATATTGCCCCTGTATGCAACTAAATATTGAAGATGTAACGAGCCGTTGTGTAAAGCTTTTATCTTTACGTAACGGCTCAAAAAAATATTTTTTTCAAAGCTATTGACATTTCAAAAGCACTGCAAACTGAACAAAAAAATCTGAAAAAACTACTGTTTTTGAACAATTTATCCTAAATGAATCGCATTGTATACAAACCTGTATCACCAAAATTAAATTATACACAAAAAGTTGCATATTTATTAGCTTTATACACTCCGACCTGAAATATACACCGTAAAAATGAGCAAAATTATGTAAAGCCACATTGTTTACAAATGTGAAAAACCCTGTGGAAAATGTGAATAACTCGTGTTTTTAGTTCTTTTAAAGAATTATCGTGACAAGTTTTTTACTTGCACCCCGCTTTTTACGATTTTTTTGACAAAAAAATGCCCTGTGTATATTCAGGTGAATATACACAGGGCGAAAAAGTTGAAAATTTAATATTTTTTCACTGATAACTTCTGTTTGCAAGGTCACGAAGCATCGAAACAGCCGCTTTCGGGTCATCTGAACCGAACACGGCACTGCCTGCGACAAAAACATTTGCGCCGTTTTCAGCAGCCTCTGAAACTGTCTTTTCAGCTATTCCTCCGTCAACCTGAAGCTCGACGTCAAGTTTTTCTGCTTTACAGACTTCGCGAATTCGACTGAGTTTGGGCATAGTTTCGTGCATAAACGACTGCCCGCCGAAGCCCGGCTCAACCGTCATAACAAGCACCATTTCAAGTTTTTTAAGATAAGGCAGCACCGCTTCTGCGCCCGTGCCGGGTTTTATTGCAAGACCTGCCTTACAGCCGAGAGAATGAATCTTATCGATAACCTCGTCAACATCATTATCGCACTCTGCGTGAAATGTTATGATGTCAGCACCTGCCGCAACAAAGTCACCGACATATTTAAGCGGCTCGCTTATCATAAGATGTACGTCAAAAACAAGGTCGCATCTTTTGCGCAGAGATTTGACGATAGGTGCACCGAGCGTGATATTGGGCACAAAATGGCCATCCATAACATCAATATGAAGCCAATCGGCACCTGCTGTCTGCATACGCTGTGATTCATCGCCCAAACGGGAAAAATCAGAAGCAAGTATTGACGGAGAAATAAGGATTTTCATAAATAACTACCCTTTCAGTTTACTTACAGCTACATTTTATATTAATTTATTAAAAATATCAATAATTTATAAAAAAGTATTTGCAAAGTTCTAATTATTAATTATAATATACATAATGATATCTTATACTACAAAGCAGAAGTGTGATAAAGAAATGAAAAAAAGCACATCATCCGAAAACAGAAAAAAGAATCTGCGTCTTTTCAAGACCTTTCTCCCCTACCTTTCCAGACACAAGGGAGAAATTACGCTTGACCTTTTCTGTGCGTCTTTAACAACGGTATGCGAGCTTGCTTTGCCGCTTATCGTGCGTATGATTACCGACACAGCGATGAACAACCCTGCCGATCTTACGGTTACGCTGATTGTTCAGGTTGCTCTTTTTTACATATTCCTTCGCGTGATTGACTCTGTTGCAAACTACTATATGGCTTGCGGCGGTCACGTTATGGGTTCAAAAATCGAAACAGAGATGAGAAACGACCTTTTCTCTCACCTTCAGGGGCTTTCATTTTCGTTTTATGACAACACGAAGATAGGTCAGCTTATGTCAAGGCTTACGAGTGACCTTTTTGACGTAACCGAGTTTGCTCATCATATGCCTGAGGAAGTTCTTATTGCAGTAATCAAAATTATAGGCTGCTTTATAATTTTCGCTAAAATGGATATATGGTTCACGCTTCTTATCTTTGCAATGTTCCCGCTTATCCTCTTCCTCACAAAGCGCAACCGAACAAAGATGCGCGAAACCTTCAAGGATTCACGCCATCAGATAGGCGAAATCAACGCTATTACCGAAGACAGCCTTCTCGGCATCAGAGTTGTTCAGTCTTACGCCAACGAGCCGATTGAAAAAGAAAAGTTCGACAAAGGCTCAAACCTCTTCCTTAAAATCAAAAAGCTGTCATACAAATATATGGCACGCTTCCATACAACCGTTCGACTTTTTGACGGTATAATGTATATCCTTGTTATTGCAGGCGGTGCACTTTTTATCCGAGCAGACCGCATCACCGCCGCTGACCTTACCGCATACACGCTTATGGTTTCAACACTTATGGGCACTATCCGCCGAATCGTTGAATTCAGCGAGCAGTTTTCAAGAGGTATGACGGGCATTGAAAGATTTGACGAAATCGTATCAGAGCTGAGCGAAATTAATGACAGCGAAAACGCAACGGAGCTTGAGAAAGTTAACGGCGAAATTGCTTTCAACAACGTAAGCTTTGCATACAAAGGTACGGACACAAACGTACTCAGCGGCATAAACTTCACAGTCAAGGCAGGCGAAAGTGTTGCCGTTGTAGGTCCTTCGGGCGGCGGCAAAACAACACTTTGCAACCTCATCCCCCGATTTTATGAAGCAAACGAAGGCTGCGTAACGATTGACGGTAACGACATCAGAAACTTTACGCTCAGGTCGCTTCGCTCACACATCGGTGTGGTACAGCAGGACGTATATATGTTCTCAGGCACGGTTAAAGAAAACATTGCATACGGCAGACCAGGAGCAAGCGACGAGGACATAATCACGGCCGCAAAAGATGCAGGCGCACACGAATTTATCTCACAGCTTCCCAACGGCTACGACACTTACGTCGGTGAAAGAGGCGTCAAACTTTCAGGCGGACAGAAGCAGAGAATTTCAATTGCGCGTGTGTTCCTCAAAAACCCCGAAATTCTTATACTTGATGAGGCAACAAGCGCACTCGACAACGAGAGCGAAAGACTTGTTCAGCAATCACTTGAAAGACTTGCGAAGGGCAGAACAACTCTGACCATTGCACACAGACTTACGACAATCCGCAATGCAGACCATATACTCGTGCTCACCGAAGACGGTATTGCAGAGCAAGGCAGCCACGATGAGCTTATCGGTCAAAACGGTATGTACGCGGATATGTACGCACTTTATTCGGTTTAATCAACCATGGAGGTTTAAAAATATGCTTAAAAACATTTCACCCATCATTTCACCCGAGCTTCTCAAGATACTTATGGAAATGGGTCACGGCGACGAAATCGTCATCGGTGACGGCAATTTCCCCGCAGCATCTGTTGCACAGCGCCTTGTCAGACTTGACGGTCACGGCGTACCCGAAGTTCTTGATGCAGTGCTCAAGCTTATGCCGCTTGATACATACGTTGAAAGCCCCGTTGCACTTATGGACAACGGCGATGCAGACAACCAGCCGCCTATCTGGGCTGACTATAAAAACATCGTAACAGCTAACGAGGGCGAAAAGAGCTTTGAGCTTGTTGAGCGCTTTGACTTCTACGACAGAGCAAAGAAGGCTTACGCTGTTGTAGCAACAGGCGAAACTGCAATTTATGCTAACATTATCCTCAAAAAAGGTGTTGTAATCTGATGAAAAAAGTACTTGCCATAGATTTCGGTGCTTCAAGCGGCAGAGTTATTGTCGGCAGTTTTGACGGCAAGAAGATTACACTTGAAGAAATTCACCGTTTTTCCAACGACCCCGTAAGCGTCAACGGCACAACCTTCTGGGACGTGCTGCGACTCTTTCACGAAATCAAGCAGGGACTTATCAAAGCAAAAGGCTGCGGCGAAATAGCTTCAATAGGTATCGACACTTGGGGTGTTGATTTCGGTCTTATCGACAAATACGGTCAGCTTCTCGAAAACCCGATACATTACCGCGACCTTCGTACAAAGGGCATGATTGAAGAGGCGGACAAATCAATTCCGCTCAAAGAGCTTTACGGAATGACCGGCATCCAGTTTATGGAGCTTAACACCGTTTTTCAGCTTCTTTCGCTTGCCAAAAACCGCCCTCACATCCTTGAACGCACGGATAAGCTGCTGTTTATGCCCGACCTTTTCGGCTATATGCTTACGGGCAAGAAGACAACCGAATATTCCATTGCAACCACATCACAGCTTATTGATATAAAAACAAAGGGCTGGAGCAATGAAATATTCGAAAAGCTCGGTATTCCGCAGAATATTATGTGCAACATTGTAAAAAGCGGCACGGTACTCGGCGAGCTTTCTGATGCTGTTTGCGAGGAATGCGGACTTGACAAGATAAAGGTTATTTCCGTTTGCGGTCACGATACGCAGTCGGCTATCACGGCTGTACCCTGCCCCGACAAACAGTTTGCTTTCATCAGCTCGGGCACGTGGTCTCTTTTCGGCACAGAGCTTAGCGAGCCTATTGTTAACGATAAAGCTTTTGAAACAAACGTAACAAACGAAGGCGGTTACGGCGAATCAACAGGATTCCTAAAAAATATTATCGGTCTGTGGCTGATTCAGGAAAGCAGACGTCAGTTTGCACGCGACGGTGTGCAATACAGCTACGCCGACCTTGAGCGTGAAGCTCTTGCGGCTAAGCCCTTCGCCTGCTTTATCGACCCTGATGCTCCCGAATTTGTGCCTCACGGCAACATTCCCGAAAGAATCAGAGAATACTGCCGCAAGACAAATCAGCACGTCCCCGAAACAGTCGGTGAAATTATGCGCTGTATCTACGAGAGCCTTGCAATGAAGTACAGACAGACCTTCGAAAAGCTCTGTGACTGCACCGAAAGAGATTATGAGGTTATTCACGTAATCGGCGGCGGCACAAAGGACACTCTTCTCTGTCAGCTTACGGCAAATTCCTGCGACAGAGAAGTTGTAGCAGGACCTATTGAGGCAACCGTGCTCGGCAACATTGCAGTACAGCTTCTTGCAAGCGGCGATATTGAGTCGATTGCAGACGCCAGAAGAATTATTGCAGAAAGCGAAAACGTAACAAAATACACACCGAAAGAAACGGCAGACTGGGCTAAGGCTTACAGCCGCTATCTTGAGGCAACAAAGTAAACAATACGACCAAGTCGTATTTTAATAAACAAATTAATTAATCTACATAAGAAAGGACGATTTACAATGGCAAAAAGCAGACTTATCGGTGACTATCCCGTTATCGGTATCCGCCCTGTTATCGACGCTAGAAGAGGACCTCTTATGGTAAGAGAGTCTCTCGAAGAGCAGACAATGGGTATGGCAAAGGCAGCAAAGAAACTCTTTGAGGAAAACATCCGCTACTCAAACGGCGAACCCGTTAAGGTAGTTATCTCCAACACAACTATCGGTCGTGTTGCTGAGGCTGCAGCTTGCGCAGCGCAGTTCAAGAAAGAGGGCGTTGATATCACTCTTTCTGTTACTCCCTGCTGGTGCTACGGTTCCGAAACAATGGATATGGACAAGAACACAATCAAGGGCGTATGGGGCTTCAATGCAACAGAGCGTCCCGGTGCAGTTTACCTTGCATCCGTTCTTGCAGCACACGCACAGAAGGGTCTTCCCGCATTCGGCATCTACGGCCGTGACGTTCAGGAAGCTAACGAGTCCGAAAACATTCCCGCAGACGTTGAAGAGAAACTTCTCCGCTTCGCACGCAGTGCAGTTGCAGCAGCAACAATGAGAGGCAAGAGCTACCTTCAGATTGGTTCAATCTGTATGGGTATTGCCGGTTCTTCAATTGACCCCAACTTCCTTGAGGAATACCTTGGCATGAGAGTTGAGTCTGTTGACGAGGTAGAAATCATCAGAAGAATGACAGAGGGCATCTATGATGAGGAAGAGTATCAGAGAGCCCTTAAGTGGACAAAAGAAAAGTGTAAGGAAGGCTTCGACAAGAACCCCGAATTTGTACGCAAGAGCGACGAAGAGAAGGAAAAGGATTGGGAATTTGTTGTTAAGATGATGTGCATCATCAAAGACCTTATGAACGGCAACGACAAGCTTCCCAAGGGCTGTGAAGAAGAGATGGTTGGTCACAACGCTATCGCAGCAGGTTTCCAGGGTCAGAGACAGTGGACAGACTTCTATCCCAACGCTGACTTTGCAGAGGCTCTTCTCAACACATCATTTGACTGGAACGGCACAAGAGAGCCGTACATCCTCGCAACAGAGAATGACGTTCTCAAC
>JAZRRT010000037.1:0-3285 GCA_045650985.1 Acutalibacteraceae bacterium
AGCATCGACGGTGAGTACAAGCTCACCGTTGATGCTGATTTCTGGTTTTCAAGCGGTTACATATCGGGCGATGAAATTGATGAAGAGCAATACAAAGCTCTTGCAGATAAAATTGCAAAAAGACGCTGCTTTAACCGCGCGCTCAATATTCTTTCGCGCCGTGACCACTGCGAAAAAGAACTGCTCAACAAGCTGAGACGGGCGGACGGAGAAGAAGCGGCGGCAGATGCGGTTGCCCGCGTTAAGGCACTCGGCTACATCAACGATGAACGATATGCGCAAAATCTCGCAGAGGAGCTTGCTTCACGCAAAGGATACGGGCTGCGAGCAATACGCTCGGAGCTGATACGACGCGGTGTTGACCGCGAAACTGCGGATATTACAATTAATTCAATAACACTTGACGAAAGCGATAATATTAGAGTATTATTAGAGGGTAAGTTTTCGCGTAAACTCTGCACGGAAAAAGGCAGAAAGCAAGTGTTTGCTGCTCTGATGCGGCTCGGTTACAGCTATTCTGACATAAGAAACGCAATGAGCGTATACAATGAATTTGATGAGGATTACGACGTATGAATACTGTTGGTTTCATTTCTCTCGGTTGCCCTAAAAATCAGATTGACGGCGAATGCCTGCTTGCTCTGCTTGATGCAAACGGCTTCGAAATCGCTGACCCCTACGACGGTGTTGATGCTGTTGTTATCAACACCTGCGGTTTTATTGAATCTGCAAAGAAAGAAGCAATTGAGAGCATTCTTGAGATGGCACAGCTTAAAGAAGACGGCATTGTAGGCAAAATTATTGTAACCGGCTGTCTTGCAGAGCGCTACAAAGATGAAATTCTCAACGAAATGCCCGAGGTAGATGCCGTAACAGGCATCGGCGCCAATTCAAACATTGCCGATATATGCCGCCGTGTCATCGACGGTGAAAGAATAGGTATCTTCCCCGCCAAGGATGAGCTGCCCCTCAACGGTGAACGCGTGCTTACAACTCCGGAGTATTACGCATACCTCAAAATCGCAGATGGTTGCAACAACTGCTGCACTTATTGCGCAATTCCCTCCATCCGAGGAAAATACCGCAGCCGCGAGATTGATGACATAATTGAAGAAGCTAAGAGCCTTGCTGAAAAAGGCGTAAAAGAGCTTATTCTCGTCGCTCAGGATACAACTCTTTACGGCAAAGATATTTACGGTGAACTTAAACTGCCCGAGCTTCTTTCAAAGCTCAATGACATTGACGGAATTCATTGGATAAGAATGCTTTACTGTTACCCCGATGAATTTACTGATGAACTTATTGAAGCAATGGCAACTCTGCCAAAGGTGCTTCACTACGTCGACCTTCCACTTCAGCACGCTGACGACGAAGTGCTCAGACGAATGAACCGCAGAGGTAACCGACAGCAGGTAAAGGAGCTTATCTCAAAGCTCAGAACCAGAATGCCTGATATTGCAATACGCACTACTTTTATCACCGGATTCCCCGGCGAAACGGAAGAAGCGTTTGAAAACCTTGCCCTGTTCGTAAACGAAACTGAGTTTGACCATCTCGGTTGTTTCGCTTACTCCGCAGAGGAAGGAACACCTGCCGCAGACTTTGAAGACCAGCTTGACGAGCGCACAAAGCTTGACAGACAGGATATAATAATGAATGATCAGTACAGCATTGTACTTGATAAGCACAACCGCCTTATCGGCAAACAGGTTGAAGTTATCGTTGAAGGTTATGATGCTTACAGCGACAGTTACACGGGCAGAACTTATATGGATGCACCTGAAATTGACTGCTGCATTAAATTCACCAGCGACAACGATTACGGTGAAGGCGATTTCTGCACGGTAACAATTATAAACACAGATGAGTATGACCTCATCGGAGAGGCTGAGTAAATGAACACACCTAACAAACTGACGGTTGCGAGAGTTATTATAACTCCTCTGTTTATGCTTGCGATTCTGCTTCCCTATTCACACCGCTTCCTTGTTGCAGGACTGATTTTTGCAATTGCTTCGGCAACCGACGCAATTGACGGTAAGCTTGCAAGAAAAAACAACCAAATTACAACGTTCGGCAAATTTCTTGACCCTGTCGCAGACAAGATGCTGACAACAGCAGCTCTGCTCGCTTTTATACAGCTTGATATCTGCAGTGCATGGCCCGTATTTATAATTCTCACCAGAGAATTTATCGTAACTTCAATGCGACTTATCTCTGCATCACAGAATATTGTCGTTCCCGCAAACATCTTTGGCAAAATAAAAACCGCTTCTCAGATGCTCTTTACGGTACTTATCCTTATCTGGGGCGAACTTCTCGATTGGAACGTAATTGTTGAAAAGCTCGGTTTTCTCAAGGACTTTTTCCAGCCGGTATCAAACATTTTGATATGGATTACAGCCGTACTTGCCGCTGTTTCGGGTATAATTTACCTTATTCAAGCCAAAAAAACAATTGACTTCTCAAAGTAAATTGCATATAATAAACTAAAGTAATTCAAATGCGTTGAATGGGACCAGTAACCTTAGCGTATAACTCTTCACAGAGAGGTGTGCACCCTGCTGTAAGCACACTGTTGAGTTGCAAGGCGAATGCACCTACGAGCAGACGGGAGGAAATAACAGTATTCCCGTACGGCAGGCACCGTTATCAGCCCAAGGCTTTGATTGAGCCTTACTGAGTACAATGTCGGAGTGGAACCGCGAACCAACTCGCCTCCGTCACCTTTTGGGTGGCGGAGTTTTTTTATTTGCAGAGGTGATGTTATTGTTCAGACAATTAAGAGAAGATATAGCCTGCGTAAAGCTCAGAGACCCTGCGGCACGTTCATCGCTTGAGATACTGCTGCTTTATCCCGGATTAAAAGCGGTACGTATGCACCGCAGAGCTCACTTCTGTTACAACCACAAGCTTTATTTTATGGCAAGGCTGATTTCACAAAAGGCTGCCAAAAAAACGGGAATTGAAATTCATCCTGCCGCCCAAATAGGTAAAAGATTTTTTATCGACCACGGTACGGGCGTTGTAATCGGTGAAACGGCAGTTATCGGCGACGACGTTACCATATATCAGGGCGTAACACTTGGCGGTACGGGTCACCATACAGGCAAACGTCACCCCACAATCGGCAACAACGTGCTGATTGGTGCAGGTGCCAAAGTGTTGGGTCCGTTCAAAATCGGTGACAACACCAACATTGCCGCAGGCGCCGTTGTGCTTGAGGAAATACCGCCTAACTCAACGGCTGTCGGTGTACCTGCGAGAGTTGTAAAACAAAACGGC
>JAZRRT010000038.1:0-1890 GCA_045650985.1 Acutalibacteraceae bacterium
AAAAGCTTGCTGCTACTATCGAAGCTCCCCTCGTTCTCCACGGCGGTTCCGGTGTTCCCGATGAGATGATCAAGAGAACAATCTCCCTCGGCATCAACAAGGTTAACTACGCAACAGAGCTTCGTGCAGCTATGACTAAGGCTGTTCGTGAGGCACTCACAGACGAAGGTATCATCGACCCCAAGAAGTTTATGGGCAAGGGACGCCAGGCTGTTATCGATCTCTGCTGCAAGAAGATCGAGGTTTGCGGCTCCGAGGGCAAGGCTGAGTGATTTGGGCTCACGATAAAAAGGGCTATGCAAAAGCATAGCCTTTTTGTTTTGTATCCCCACAAATACAGTCCTGCTGTTATTAATTTCATCATTTTGCATTGATTTTTTTCTTCATTTATATTATAATGATAATATACAAGATGTCCGCACAATAACAAAAGCAAAGGAAATATAAAAATGAAAAAAGCTCTTTCACTTATTCTCGCACTCCTTATGATAGCATCCTGTATGATCGTAACCGCAGGAGCGGCAGCCACCCCCTCATTCACGGTCAGCTCAAGGATCGATCTCAAGAAGCTCGGCGACTATGCAACTCACGGAAACCATCAGACAAGAACGGTACACACCTCCCACGGCGACTACGCGGCTTATATCACAGGCACGTATACTGATGACCGCGGTCATACCGTCAACAAATGGTCTCTTATGAAGATCGACGTCAATACGGGTAAATACACAACTGTTTTCACAGGCGAAAAGTACTACGATTCCAGCCAGGTTTCTCTCCTTGTTGACAAGAACGAAAACGTTTGGGCAATCACCTCCACATCCGATTATAAGAGAAATCTTACAACAGAGGGCTTCGATTGCCGCGCTCACAGACTTGATGCCGTGACAGGCGAGGTTACCTCTTATACAAGCATCATAAGCGGCGGCGCTCAGGACGGCTACGGCTATGCTACCTGCTACTACGACGAAGCATTCGACCGCATCATCGTTATGCACGCAGGCGGCGACTACGTTGAGGGCCAGAAAAAGGCATCCTTCAACTGGACCATCTTCGACCTCAAGAAAAACCAGTGGCAGACAAGAGTTCGCTATGCAATGCTTGACTCCCGTCACTGCTATATGTTTGGCTTTGCAGACGGTAAGGGCGGTCTCTTCATCGTAGCACAGAGAGACATTAAGGCAAAATCCCTTGGATATCCCGAAATCACAAACAACGACGGTCTTACAAGCTCCGATTTTACATACCTTAACCGTATCGGCGCAAAGCGTCAGGCAGCCGATTACTGCTGGGACCAGCTTGACCTTTATTATTTTCCCAAGATCACAGAAAACAAATACATTGAATACTCTGTTTGCGAGGCTGACTATTCTCAGGTAAGCGGAACAGCCTCCGAACGCGGAACTCTTCGCTACCGTCTCAGCAACTACTATTCCGCAGTTCAGAACAACAACGGCGGTGACGTTCTTCTTACAGAATCTGCAGACGGCAGAATGCTCCTCCACATTACCTACAACAAGGCCCTCATTCAGGCGGCAATGGACCGCTCAAAGGGAAGCGAAAGCAAATGGTATCACCAGGTATGGGACGTTACCGACGGCTCATACGCCAAAAAGCTTTATAACGGCGTTCTCGTTGACGAAATGGCAGGCGAACCCGGCTATGGCTTCCGTCTTTACGAGGATACTGAGGGTAACGTGAATATCATTCAGACCCACAACGGCGCTCTCACCATTCTGAGAACTGAGTACGACGGTGTGGGAGGATACAATTATTATCAGGTTGGCGACACTGTTACTGTAAGCGGTGCGGCAAACCTTGTCAACATCTCATCCCACCGCGGTGGAAGTATTACAGACAATAAGTTCAATATACTTTACTCCGTTTCAA